>JAFDYP010000273.1 GCA_018267355.1 Bacteroidota bacterium | reverse complement strand
TCTAAGATACAGGCAGCAGCGAAACAGAAAAAACAACAGGACGAGCTAGCACACTGGATCAGATTGAATAAGGGCCACGTCTTTATCAAGATCGATAAATCTTATTATGGATGCGATGTGATAAAGAAATGGCTCAGCACAGACAACGGAGCAGTAAAATAAATGCGGGGACAGATACAGCCTCTCAGTGCTTTTCACTTACTTTGAGCTAAACCACGGATAGCAATGTACAACTCAGACGTAGAAGCCCTCGACGCATTTGCCCAGAAATATAAAGACCTGAAAGCGGAGATAGCCCGGGTGATCGTGGGCCAGGAGGAGGTAGTTTCCAATATACTCATCTCGATATTCAGTGATGGTCACTCTCTGCTCATAGGTGTGCCCGGATTGGCCAAGACCCTTACAGTGCATACCATAGCACAGATACTCGATCTTAGCTTCAGCCGGATACAGTTTACCCCGGACCTGATGCCGTCAGATATCATAGGCTCTGAGATACTGGACGAGAGCCGCAATTTTAAGTTTACACGCGGCCCGGTATTCAGCAATATCGTGCTGGCAGACGAGATCAACCGTACGCCGCCCAAGACACAATCTGCCCTGCTGGAGGCTATGCAGGAGCGTACGGTGACAGTGGCCGGCCAGCGTCATAAGCTTGACCTCCCGTTCTTTGTCCTTGCTACCCAGAATCCCATAGAGCAGGAGGGTACCTATCCGCTACCAGAGGCGCAGCTGGACCGTTTTATGTTTTCTATATCACTGGACTATCCGAGTTTTGAAGAAGAGCTGCAGGTAGTGAAGAGCACCACCGCAGGTACGAAAGTCGATCTGCACAAAAAGATGGCAGCTACCGAGATACTTTACTTCCAGCAGCTCATGCGCCGCATACCGATAGCTGACAATGTGCTGGAGTATGCAGTAAGACTGGCCGCCAAGACAAGGCCAAATCGCAAGGAATCCATCCCTATGGTCAATAACTATGTGGCCTGGGGGGCAGGTCCGCGCGCCTCTCAGTATCTCGTGCTCGGGGCCAAATGCCATGCAGCTACTAAAGGTAAATACTCCCCGGATATAGATGATGTAAAGGCTGTGGCACTACCTATACTGCGCCATAGAGTATTTAAAAACTATAAGGCAGAGGCAGAAGGCCTGTCAATAGAAAAAATACTGACGGATCTGCTGTAAGCTCTCATCAGCACCCAGGCTGTTAGTATTGCTTTTGTGGGGGAATTTCGCTTGATTCGTCAGAAACAATCCAACCCTTCATGCCCCGGGTCCTACGTATCATCAATCGGCTCAATCTGGGCGGTCCCACATACAATGCTGCTAATCTGACCAGGTATCTGGATAGCGATTTTGAGACGATGCTGGTGTCAGGCATGACTGATGATACGGAGCAAAGCTCGCAATTTATACTGGACAAACTGGATCTGCATCCTGTCTACATCCGGGAAATGTACCGGGAATTAAATCCCCTCAAGGATTACAAGGCTTACTTCAAAATACGGGAGATTATAAGGGAGTTTAAGCCGGATATCGTACATACGCATGCTGCCAAGGCCGGTGCTGTAGGCCGTCTGGCGGCATGGCATGAGCGGGTGCCGGTCATAGTCCATACTTTTCACGGGCATGTGTTCCATTCTTACTTTGGCCCGCTCAAGACGAGAGCATTTCTGGAAATAGAGCGCTATCTGGCCCGCAGGACAGATGCTATTGTCACCCTCAGTGATATTCAGCGGGATGAGCTCGCAGATCAGTTTAAAGTAGCGCCACGGGATAAATTTGAGATCATCCCACTGGGCTTTGATCTTAGCAAATTCACAGAAGACAAGGAGCGTAAGCGGAAACAGTTTCGAGACCAATACCACATAGCCGAGGATGAAATAGTGATCAGTATAGT
Organism: Bacteroidota bacterium; assembly: GCA_018267355.1. Classification (GTDB taxonomy): domain Bacteria; phylum Bacteroidota; class Bacteroidia; order Chitinophagales; family LD1; genus UBA1941. The sequence continues at coordinate 2,616 of JAFDYP010000273.1, read as the reverse complement.
AGGCCGCCTGGTACCGATCAAGAACCACGACCTCTTTCTCCGTGCTATAAAGCTGGTATCTGAAAAGTCTACTAAAAAGATCAGGGCCTTCATAATAGGCGATGGTGAGCTGCGCCCTCAGGTAGAGCTATTGGCGCGCGATCTGGGCCTGCCTTTCGACCCGCAGCCTCAAGGCCCCCCGCGCTTGCTTACTTTTACATCTTGGATACGCGATATTGATGTATCAAATGCCGGATCAGATATCATAGCACTCACCTCTCTCAATGAGGGAACACCGGTGAGCCTGATCGAGGCGCAGGCCTCTGGGAAACCCATAGTCAGCACTAGAGTAGGCGGTATAGCCAATATACTGGTAGAGGACGAGACCGGCCTGCTCAGCCAGTCTGGAGATGTGGAGAGTCTTGCCGGCAATTTACTGCAGCTCGTAGAGGATGATCACCTCCGCCATAGTATGTCTGATAAAGGTGTATCGCATGTATTAAAGAACTTTAGCCATCTGCGGCTGGCCCAGGATATGGGTGCTTTGTACAGGAGATTGCTCAGTAGAGGACGGTAATGTTTACGTTATAAGGCTCTCCACTGTGTTTATTATACCAATTATTGTAGGTTTGTAGGAATTATATGATAAAGAAAATCTATTGTTTTCTGGGGCTGCTGGCGTTACTATCATTATCGTCTTGCAGGGTGTTTTATCCCAATACAATGTTCCAGCAAAAGGATTATCAGTATTTTGAATTAGCCAAGAAGAATGTTGAAGAATACGTGATCCAGCCGGGAGATGAGGTGACACTGCAGGTTTTCTCCAGAGATGGTTTCAAGCTGGTAGATGTACTCGGCGGCGCTACCAACTCGCAGCAAAGTGCCGGTACCGCCAATAATAATACTAGCAACGTGAGCCAAGGTGTAGAGTACCTTGTGGACAAAGAAGGGTTTGTCAAGTTTCCGGTACTGGGTATGATGTATGTGAAAGGCTATACGCAGAATGAGCTGGAGACGCAACTGTCGCAGCGCTATGCAGCCCTTTTTGTCAATCCTTTTGTGGTGCTGCGGGTCACTAATAGGCGCGTATTCCTGTTTAAGGGGGATGGAGGTGCCGTGATCCCACTCAATGATGCCCCTACCAACCTGGTGGAGGTACTCGCTAAATCCGGCGGCCTGGATAGACCGCTCAAAGCCTATAAGATCAAAATAATAAGGGGCGATCTGGCTAATCCGGAAGTAAGGATAATAGATCTCTCTACACTGGAAGGTCTGCGAAAAGCAGATCTGATCGTCCAGTCCAATGATATCATCTATGTGGATCAACGCAAGAATGTAGTGGTAGACTTTACTAAGCAGATATTGCCCGTTATCACGCCTATCATAAGCCTCACTGGTCTCGTCACTTCATTTATACTACTAGCCAGAACTGTAAAATAGATCTTACAAAGTTGGAATCTACCCCAAATACTACGCCAGCGGCAAAAACAGCCCAGGAAGATGAGTTTACCAACCCCTTGGAAAACTTCAATCTTGGACTTTTCCTCTATGTGCTTAATAAATCTGTGGTATGGATCATCGTAGTGACCATCGTCAGTGTGATCCTGTCATGGCTCTATATCCACTATTCGCCCAATATATACCAGTCAAACGCGTCCATACTTTTTATCACGGCTAACAAAGAAGCACAGATACTGGGAGTAGAGAAGATCACACAAGAGCAGGACCAGGGAGAGATAAACCGTGAGATCAAACTGATACAGTCGCCGCTCATCGCAGAAAAGGTGTATAATAAGCTTCCTCTGCGGGTAGCATACTTCAAGGAGGGTAGATCAAAGATCGTATCCTCAGATTTGTATCTATCCAGCCCGTTCCGCATTGAGGAGGTTCCGGGTTTTACGCGGATAGAAAATGAGCCGATCTACATTACTATCATTAATCAGAAGTCTTTTTCTATCTCTTACAATAATGCCAGCGGCAATTTTGAGAAGACTTTCAATTTTGGCGATCTGGTAGTGACACCGTTGTTTCGGGCCTATGTCAAGAAGAACATCAATCGTTTTACCAGTGACCACCTCAATGCTAATTACTTCTTTAAGTTTATGGATAAGGGGTACGTGATGCGTGATATCATGAGCCACACCACTGTCAATGCGCTGGATCCTAAGACAAAACTCGTGACTATCACCTATGAGGATAAAAACCAGGAAAAGACCCGTGATGTGACCGAAGCTTTGGCCAATGAATTTATAGAATACGATATAGAAAAGAAGCGGGAGAGCTTTTCCAATATTCTCAGGTATGTCAGTGAGCAGATCGATTCATTTTCCCTGAGTTTTGCCCAGTTTGAAGATTCGATATCCAATCTGCGGGCAGTAAACGGTTTCACAGATGACAAAGTAGAGAGTAAGCTCAATGAAAGCAATGCCAAACTGGATGATCAATTAGATGAATTGAGGTCCGATCTTATTGTTTTAAAAGCTTTTAGAAATTTTATGGCAAACAATGTCAATCATGAAAATGTGCCAATAGTACATTTCCGCACGGCTAGTCTCAACTTTGATGATGCTGTGAAGGAGCTAAATGACTTGCATGATGCCAGGAATATGGAAATGCTGGATGTCACCACAGAGCATC
>JAFDYP010000272.1 GCA_018267355.1 Bacteroidota bacterium | reverse complement strand
GGAAGACCACCAGATCGTAAAGGGCACAGTAGTAGCCATCACGAATACTGATGTGGTATTCAACATTGGCTTCAAGTCTGACGGCCTCGTGCCACTGTCAGAATTCCGCGATCAGGAGGAACTCAAGATCGGTGAGGAATATGACGTGTACGTAGTAAGCAAGGAAGACAAGAAGGGCCATCTCCTCCTCAGCCGCAAGAATGCGAAACTGCTGAAGGCATGGGAGCAGATCGTGACTGCAGCATCTACCGGTGAGGTAGTGACAGGCCGCATAAGCTCTAAGACCAAGGGTGGGCTGATAGCCAATGTATTTGGCCTCGATACCTTCCTCCCTGGCTCACAGATCGATGTGAAGCCTATCACTGACTATGATATCTACGTGGGCAAGACCCTCGAGCTGAAGGTCGTGAAGGTGAACGAAGCGATCAAGAACGCAGTAGTATCTCACAAGGCCCTCATCGAGTCTGATATCGAGTCACAACGTGAAGAGATCATCGGCAAGCTCGAAAAAGGCCAGGTACTCGAAGGTACTATCAAGAACATCACTGACTTCGGTGCATTCATCGATCTCGGCGGCGTGGATGGTCTCCTCTATATCACTGATATATCTTGGGGCCGTATACAGCATCCTAGCGAGGTACTGCAGCTCAATCAGAAGCTCAATGTGGTGGTACTCGACTACGATGACCAGAAGAAGAGGATCTCTCTCGGCCTCAAGCAGCTCCAGCCACACCCATGGGATACCCTGGATGCCGGTATCGAAGTGGGCTCTAAGGTCAAGGGCAAGATCGTCAACATCGAAGATTACGGCGCATTCCTCGAGATCACTCCGGGCGTAGAAGGCCTGATCCACGTATCTGAGGTGAGCTGGTCTTCTGCTCCGATCAATAGCCGTGAGTTCTTCAAGCTCGGTGACATACACGAGGCTATCGTGATGACCATCGACCGCGAAGAGCGCAAGATGTCTCTGTCACTCAAGAGGCTGACAGAAGATCCATGGACCAAGATCGCTGAGAAGTTCCCTGTAGGCACACGTGTGAAGGGTACGGTGAAGAACCTGACTCCATACGGCGTATTCGTAGAGCTGGGTGACGGTATCGGTGGTATGATCCACATCTCTGACCTGAGCTGGACCAAGCGCTACAACCACCCTAGCGAATTCACCAAGGTAGGTGCTGAGCTGGATGTAGTAGTACTGGATATCGACAACGATAACCGCAAGCTCTCTCTGGGCCACAAGCAGATCGAAGAAGATCCATGGGATACTTTCGAGACTGTATTCCCGGTAGGCTCTGTGCATGAGGCGTCTGTGATCAGCGCTGATGACAAGGGTGCTGTAGTACTCCTGCCATACGGCCTGGAAGGCTATGCTCCTAAGAAGCATACTTCCAAGGAAAGCGGCGGATTCCTCGCAGCTGATGAGAAGGCGCAGTTCAAGGTGCTCGAGTTCAATCGCAATGACAAGCGTATACTCCTGTCTCACGCCCGTACATGGGAAGAGGCTAAGCGTGACGCTGTAGAAGCGGTGAAGAACGAGAAAAAGGCTGAAGCAGCATCTGCCAGCAAGAAGGTGAAGGAGCTGAACAAGTCTGTAGAGAAGTCTACACTCGGTGACCTCAGCGCCCTGAGCAATCTGAAGGATAAGCTGATGGGGGATGAGGCAGCATCTAAGAAGGCAGCTGAAGCCAAGGAAGAAAAGAAAGATGAAGCTAAGAAGGACGAAACTTCTGGCGACCTCTTCTCTTAAATCGTAATACACAGCTCCGGCTGTCACGATATAAGCCCCTCAGAGTGATCTAAGGGGCTTTTTTATTGATTTGTGATATGCACTGTTGTCTTAATACTAAATACTAGCTACTTAATACTTTCTTATTCCGTATTTTTGCGCCTTCAATAGACGTAGTAATGGCTTTTACCAAAGATGATGTGATCAATGCCCTCAGGCATGTGGACGACCCAGATCTCAAGAAGGATCTCGTGACCCTCAATATGATAGAAGATGTGCAGGTAGATGGGAATAAAATTTCTTTTACCGTACGCCTCACCACACCTGCCTGTCCGCTCAAGGAGAAGATAAAAAATGACTGTATAAACGCCGTGCATGAACATGTAGCTGCTGATGCGGAGGTCGATGTGGCCATGACCGCCAGTGTGACCTCACACCGCGCTACCAATATGAATATCCTGCCGAGCGTCAAGAATATCATCTGCGTGGCCTCCGGCAAGGGGGGCGTAGGCAAATCCACAGTATCGGTCAACCTGGCTATCGCACTGGCAAAGCAAGGCGCTAAAGTAGGCTTGATAGACGCTGACATCTATGGCCCATCTATCCCTACTATGCTTGGCATACGTGGCAAGCGCCCATCCGTACGCCTGATCAAGGAGAAGCACTATATAGAGCCGATAGAGGTGCATGGCATCAAGGTGCTCTCTATGGGTATGCTGGTAGATGAGCGCCAGGCTATTGTATGGCGCGGACCGATGGTCACATCTGCGCTGCGCCAGTTTGTGACGGATTGCCTTTGGGGTAGGCTCGACTACCTGATCATAGATATGCCTCCGGGCACAGGTGATGTACACCTGACCATGATACAGACTGTGCATGTGACTGGTGCTGTGATCGTGACCACACCACAGGAGGTAGCGCTGGCAGACGCTCGCAAGGGGCTCGCCATGTTCCGTCTCGATACGATCAATGTACCGGTGCTCGGCATCGTGGAGAATATGTCCTACTTCACTCCGGCGGAGCTACCTAATAATAAATATTACATTTTTGGTAAGGGAGGCGGGAAACAGTTTGCAGATGAATACGAGTTGCCGCTGCTGGGTGAGCTACCTATCGTGCAAAGTATCCGCGAAGGAGGTGACGAAGGTACCCCGATCGCGCTGCGCGATAGTGATATCGATCTTTCTGCAAAGGCATTCGAAGACCTCGCTACCAACCTAGCACGCGAGATAGCTATCCACAATGCGAAAGCGGGCGCTACGGTGACTTCAGAGGTGGGGGAGGAGGAGTGACGAGTTATTTAATTTTTACAAATGTCATTCAATTACTTTTAAATAGGATTCTGGTAAGAAGTAATCTTTTTATAATTTTAGAAGGACAGCAACGAGAATAATGCGGAAGTTAACAATAAATAATGTCGGGCCTATAAATGCTATTGACATCGAACTCAATAAAATAAACATTTTAATGGGTTCACAGAGCAGCGGGAAAAGTACAATAGCTAAGATTTTAAGTTATTGCCAATGGGTTGAAAAAAGATATATTCTTGATGGAAAATACGAATACGAT
>JAFDYP010000271.1 GCA_018267355.1 Bacteroidota bacterium | reverse complement strand
TAGTCCGACTCTGGTACCCCTCCGTTGAGATATACTATGTGAACCTCTGGAGGCAATAGGGGCAGTATCTTTTCTTTTACAAAGCCGCTACTATTGGTCCTGCTATTGTAGCAGAATATCATGTGGCCATTGATCTGATGTAAAAAGGCATGATACCCCTTCTCAAAGGTTGCCATTCTTCTACGCTCTGCGAGCCATATGAAGGGCATGAAAGGAAGCATCACCACCACTATGAGCAGCATCATGAGGTAGAATAGCGATAATGACAGCGTCTCAAAAATATCGGATCTGGAGATCTTCATAGGTGGAGAATGAATCTTATACCGCTACAGCCTGGGCAAACTCCTCATATTTACTGACGAGGTCTTTGCAGCCGATGATGATGGCACAGCGTTCGTGCAGCTCAGTGGGCTGGATATCGAGAATGCGCTGTGAGCCATTGATGGCGCGGCCACCGGCATGCTCGGTTATAAAAGCCATGGGAATACACTCATAGAGAAGGCGGAGCTTGCCGCGCTTTTCGCCCTTGGCAGCGGGGTAGAGGAAGACCCCTCCCTTGATAAAAGTGCGGTGCATATCACCTACCATAGAGCCGATATAGCGCAGGGAGTATGGTCCCTTCTCGTGGGCTATGCACCAGTCTACGAACTGCTGTGCGGTAGATTCAAATTTGCCGAGGTTGCCCTGATTGAGTGAGTAGATGCGGCCACCGCCGGGTATGAACATGCGCAGATGTGTCTGGTAGTAGCCATTATCATCTGTGCTGAGTGCAAAGATGTGTGTACCGGCACCGGTGCTGAAGACCAGCATCGTAGAGCTGCCGTAGAGGGCGTAGCCAGCTGCGACAGTCTTGTACCCCGGCTGGAGGAAATCTTCACGCGTCACATCGCTACCTACCGGAGAGATGCGCTCCAGCACGGAGAAGATGGTACCGACCGGCGCAGCGATATCAATATTGGACGAACCATCGAGCGGGTCTATAGAAACGATGTACTTGCCGCCAGTATTCAGTGTGACGATGTCTTCATTCTCCTCGCTGAGATAGCCGGCGCAGGTACCGCTGTCCTTGCAGACCCTCATCATTACATTATTGCTATGGTCGTCGAGCTTCTGCACTGTTTCGCCTTGCACATTGGTCACGTCCATAGAGCCACCGAGACCCATGGCACCGAGGTTGCGCACAGCGTGAGAGAGCTCTTTAGTGCCCTCTGCTATTGAGGTGATAAGTTTAGCGATATCTGCCGCTGCTGTCTCGTGTAGAAATCCTGCGAGGTCGCGTCCTTTTTGCATGGTGCCTTCTTTTGTCTTTGTGTGCGGTAAAGATAGGAAAGCGGCCCCTAAATCCCCAAAGGGAGAATCTCCCTGCTGAAAGACTTTAAATACAGAATACATTTTGAGCCCTATAGAACACAGAGAGACCTACAAATACAATCGCAATTTTTCTTAGACTGCGAGATAGCCGGAGCCATCGACCCGGGGATCACTGATCGTAGTGGGCGATAGCTTTCCTAACCTTTCCGGAGGAGTCAAACAAGAAAACTTCGGCTGACTTCTTGCCAAGGATACTGCGATAGTAGATCACGACTGTATCTACGCCGTAGAGTATGTCTATCAGCTCAAAGCGTAGGTCGGTGTATTTCCGCAGGGCTGCACCCCAATAGGCGCCAACCTTTTCCTTTCCCTTGAGTGTGCCCGATGGTTCATTCATCAGGGTGACGATAAAGGGCGTACTCATCTCAAAGTCATCTGTATAGTGACTGAGTACACGCTGCAGGTCGTGACCATTCCACGAGGCGATCCACTCTGCGGCAAAGTGATGGGCAAAATCTCTGGTGATCATAGTAATGTGGTAAATGTGCTAATATGCCAATGTAATAAATGACTAGTGAGCATACAAGTTAGTCTGTAGTCCCGAAATAAATAATGGAGCAGATAGTGAGTGAAATTACTCTTTTACGACTTTGTAGAGGACAGCCCGGTCCTGGCGGTACTGGTCCTGGGTACATTCCTTGCCCTCGGTACAGCCAGAGCGTGGACGGAGATCCCCCAGGCCATTGATGCGCAGGCGGAGCGGCTTGATGCCGGCCTCCATCATCATATCTGCCACCATGCGGGCACGGGTCACAGATAGCTCCATAGGGTAGTCCTCATCGGCAGAGGCCATGCCATAGATCTTCATCTTGAGCTGTGGGATGTCCTGCATCATTTTTACGATAGGCTCTAGCTCGCCCCACAGGTCTGACGGCACCCTGGAGCTGTTTTTTTCAAACTGCACGAATGGCATGCGTGCCGCAGGGTCAAACTCATCATGCTCCTTGAGATACTGTATGAGCATGGTGTACTGGGGCTTTTTGTAAGAGGTCAGGTCCAGTATCTGCTTGCTGATCTCATAGCCCTCGCGGAAGTAAGATACCAGATAGAAGTATCCGCTGTCTACCGCAAAAGTATAACTGCCTGCGGAGTCAGAAGTGACCTCCTGAGACACGAGACCATTCAGCCTGCGGATATTGATAGAGACACCCGCCACCGGTTCTTCGGTCTGGCCATTCCTGACGAGACCGTGCGTCGTGACCGCTCTGCCTACTGCATGTGTGCTCGTATTGAGTACTACTACGTGGCTAGAGTCCAAGAGTGCCTGATCGCTGGCCGGTACAGAGTGGCTTGCTCCAGGCCTGCTGTCTTTTGCCTCTGTATTCTTCACTACCGATACCTGCTGATCATTTATGAGTTTGTCGCGCTCAGAGATGAGCTTCATACGCTCTGCCTCCTCCTGTGCGCGCCGCGCCTCCAGCTCCCGCTGCTGTCTCTCAGCTTCATTCTTTTTAGCATTGAGGCGGGCTACATCTTCTGCCCGCTTCAGGTCGTCTTCCATCTGGCGCTTGCGCATCTTTTCTTTCTCCGCCAGCTCTCTGGCCAGTCGCTTACTTTCTCTTTTTGCAGCCTTTTCCTGAGCTTCTTTGTCCCTTCTCTCTGCCAGCATCTTAGCCTCAGCCTCAGCGCGTGCCTTTTTCATTTTGGCGAGGTCCTGCTCCTTCTGCTCGCGGCGCTCCGCTTCGGTCATAGCACTATCCGAAGGCACCACGGTATAGGAGATCTTGCCCTGATCCTTCTGCGCTGATTGCTTTGTCTTATCCGGCGTCACATCCGCCTTGGCTACTGCAGGTTCTTCTACTTTGGCCTTCTTAGCTTTGGCTGCGGCTATAGCGCTGTCTGCCCGGGCTATAGCCTCGGCTTCTTTCTCCTCACGTGTCAGGGCACTCTTTATCTCTGGCTTCTTCTCTTCTTTATTTGCCACGATGCGAGGCTTGCCACTCTGTATGCGGCGGGCCTCATCTGCGGCCAGTGCGCTATCTGCTCGTGCCAGCGCCAGCGCCTCTCTATCTATGCGCTGCTGATCAGGAGAGACAGTGGCTGCCGGTGTCTCTTGCTGGTGCACCTGTGCTGCGGCTTCCTTCTCCTTGCGCTCCTGCTCGATGCGGATCAGTTCTTCTTTCTCTACCTCCTCACGCAGTTTGGCCAGTCGTGCCTTTTCTATTTCCTCCTCCTGCTCCTTCTTTGCCTTGGCTTGTTTGACAGCTTCAGCCGCTTCCGCAGCCTGCTTTGCTTTCAGCTCTGCTGCGGCACGTTGTTCTTCTTTATGCCGGGCAGCAGCGGCAGCCCCTTCATTCTTTTTAGCTTCGGCGGCGGCATCCTGCTGTACCTTGAGATCAGCTTCGGCCTTTTCAGCTTCGCGCTTCTTCAGCTCTGCCTGTACCTTCCGTTCATTTTCTGCACGCTGGCGCTCAGCAGCTTCTTTTTGCTTTTGTTCTGACTCTGTATTCAGCGCCTGTTTCTCATCTTGCTTAGTAGTGCTTATGGTCTTGAGCTTTTGATCTATGGATGCTATAGCAGAATCTTTGCTGCCCAGTTTGCGGTCCAGCTCAGCTATGGCGGCAGTCTGCTGGCGCAGGCGGGCAGAATCCTTTTTGCCCATGACCTGCACTACAGGTTTTAGGTTTTTATTGTCAGGACGTGCATAGGGGTCATACTCCGGCCGCTCTTTTACGAAATCGCGCGCGGGACCCAGGCGGATATCCAGGCGGAAATCCAGCGGCTGATTGAATCCAATAGTGGAAATATTGAAACTGGTATCCTGAAATTTATTGATGATACCGGGGGAGCGCTTATCGATCTTGAAGGTATAGTTTGTCTCAAAATCCATTTTGAGATTGTAGTAGCCATTCACATCTGTGAAGTACTTATCCTCCTTGCGCGTCATTACATTGCGGATAATGATACCCGCGTCTTTGATCGGTATATCGTCTTCCTGGTCCAGGATATAGCCCATCAGGCGCAAGCCGTTTTTCCGCAAAGAAATGTTGAGGCTGCCTATGGCCAGCGTGCCAAACTTGTCTGTGGTGATAGTGACTGTGGTGTCTGAGCGACCAGGATAGGTGACCTTGAGTTCGTAGGTCTGATTGGGTTTCACCTTGATCCGATAGGAGCCGTCATAATAGGTCTTGTAAGTGCCTATCGCTTTGCCGTCCTGGTATTGGGTGATCTCGGCCTGAAAGAGCACTGTGGCCGCGCTATCATTGTCGGTGATCTTGCCCAATAGCCCCTGTGCCTCTGCTCCGGCTATGGAGCAAAGAAATATCAGTATAAGGGCACAATGCTTTCTCAAAACGGGCACGGGTCTGTGATGTATTCCAGAATGTTTTACGCAAAGACGGGCATAATGTTTTTCGGTACGGTGCCTGTCAGTATAAAAGTACATTTTAAACCCATGAGACACAGGAGGTGAGCGGCCATTTTGCCCCTGACAGGTGTGTGCAGTGTGTCAATTTTGGACAGTACAGCACCTCACCTATCTGCCTTCGGCATCTTTCCTCTCCTTGGGAGAGGAAAGAACCTACCGACTTAAGATTACTATTATATGTCAGCTATGAGTAGTTCACCGTTGTTCTTTATCAGTTCGTTCATTTTATGTGTAACCACACACTTTTCTTAACCTATTAAACGTAAATATGCTGACCAAAATCAATACGATGAAACGATATGTGACCCTCGTGCTTGTGCTCCTGATCTCGTACAGCAGCTTTGCATCCTTTAGCAATGTGCCGCAGGCCTACCTGGTAAGCGCTACACTGGTAAAGCAGCACACTAAAAAGAGCCTGCATGCTCTTTGGAAGCGCCACCACATCCCTACCATAGCGCTGCCGATACGGAATGACGTAGATATCTACGAGGTGATCTACAAAGCACCATGGATAGACAGCGCTACCTGGATCAACTGCTCCGGTATAGCATACGTACCAAAAACAAAGGGAAAGAAAGTACCGACATTTATGTTTGGCCATGGTACGCAGATCAGCAAGGCGCGTGATATCACAGATGAAGACTCACAGCAGGGCGTGTGCCTGGGCTTTGCCGCTGATGGCTACCTGGCGCTGTATCCCGACTACTACGGTATGGGCAAGGGCGAGGGCCATCACCTCTACCAACACGCCTGGAGCGAGGCGATGTCATACGTCTATATGCTCTACGCTGTAGAGGAGCTGAAGAAACAACTGAACTATGAGACTAATGGACAACTCTTCCTGACGGGCTACTCTCAAGGCGGGCACTCTTCCTTTGCGGCACAAAAGTATATAGAGGCGCTGCATGACCCCCGCTTTAAGGTGACGGCTACCTCTCCTATGTCCGGTGCCTATGACATGACCGGTGAGCAGGCTAAGTACATGTTTGTGAAATATCCTAAACCGTTCTACCTGCCCTACCTGATCATCTCGTACCAGCTGGCATATCATATCTTCAACGACCCTAATGTCTACAATGCATTCCGCTCTCCGTATGACACCCTACTACCGGGATTCTTTGGCGAGGTGCGGGCCAAGACCTATGACGACCTGGACAAAGTAATGCCGGCTGTACCGAGCGATGTGGTAAAACCTGAGCTGGTAGAGCGATTTAAAAATGACTCTAATTTCGTATTCCTGAAAAGGCTGCAAGAGAACAACCTGACCGACTGGGCCCCAGAGGCTCCTGTGCAACTCTGCTACTGTAAGGGTGACAGGGAGGTAAAGTATAAGAACTCAGAGGTAGCTTACGATAAGATGACCAAGGCCGGCAAGAAGGACATCAAGCTGCTAAACCTCTCTGACCACCTGGACCACAATACCTGCGCGGCCTTTGCAGTGCTCTCTACCAAGGCGTTTTTTGATCGCTTCAAAAAGAATGGTGAGAACCCGAAGCTGAAGGACCTTACTCCATTCAAAAAGTGGGTAGCGAGCCTGGTGAAAAAGAAGATAGAGAAGCAGTACATGGCTGATGGTAAGGACCACGCGTATATGTAGGGATTTACCAACCGCTAGGCTTGGTAGATAACCAATCGCGATACATTGCCTTGTAATAGTCGCGGGTTTCTGAATTTTTGAATAACATATCTACTCCGCCATCATAAGGAGCTATCAGGCATTCGTTGTTGATAGATAAGAAGAATGCCCTAAGGTCGTCATTCGCTATATCCCTCAGAATATTGTCATACTTATGCGTTTGCCATATTTCTTCGCATATCATCGGGATCATCATACTTTCAGGGTAATAAACATCTGGATCAACCTGACCAAGATTGATAGCAGCCAGTTCGGTAAAAACAATTTTCTTGACTGAGTCAACACGGCTACCCAATGCTTTGTTGGGGCCTTCATCAGAAGAAAAATAATGGCAATAGACGAGAATAAAGGAGCCATTTTCGCAAATCAAATCTGTAAAAACTTTGTTTTGCCTATCAAGAATAATCTGCCACTCATCCTCCGTCGCTGCATATCGCTGGGATAGTGGAAGAGAATGAATTCTAAGCCACCTATCAGGATAATCAAGCTTAAATCGATATGATATTGGCAAGGTCTTAGAATAAGCTGAAGCCCAGTATTTATTAAAATCTGCAGCTGTCATGCTAGTTCTGATTATCCTCTTCCAGTTTCTCCCTGAGGTAGTAGCCGGTATGTGATTCCTTGACCTTGACCAGTCCCTCAGGTGTGCCTTGATAGACCAGGTGGCCACCCTCATCACCGCCGTCGGGGCCGAGGTCTACTACCCAGTCGGCACATTTGATCACGTCCATATTGTGCTCTATGACCACCACGCTGTGGCCCACCTCTATGAGCTGCTGGAAGGATGACATGAGCTTTTTGATATCGTGGAAGTGCAGGCCTGTAGTCGGTTCATCAAAGATGAAGAGCAGAGGCTGAGTCGTAGCTCCTTTGGTGAGGAACGATGCCAGCTTGACACGCTGCGCCTCGCCGCCGGAGAGAGTGGAGGATGACTGACCGAGCTTGACATAGCCGAGGCCTACATTGCGCAGTGGCGCGATGCGCTGTACGATGTCATTCTGCTCGGAGAAAAATTCCAGCGCCTCGTCGATGCTCATCTCGAGGACGTCATAGACGTTCTTGTCTTTGTACATTACCTCCAGCACATCTTCCTTGAACTTGCGGCCATTGCAGACCTCACACTTCAGGTGTACATCTGCGAGGAACTGCATCTCTACGATCACCTCGCCTTCACCTTTGCAGTTCTCACAGCGGCCGCCCTCGATATTAAAGGAGAAAGTACCGGCAGTATAGCCGCGGATCTTTGATAGCTGCTGGCGGGCAAAGAGCTCACGGATAGCATCGTATGCCTTGACATACGTCACGGGGTTGGAGCGGGAGCTGCGGCCGAGTGGATTCTGATCTATCATCTCCACGCCGGTGATCTTCTTCATATCACCGCGCAGCTCACGGTAGGAGCCCGGCTTCTCCCCTCCCCCATCAAACTGGCGCATGAGAGCGGGATAAAGTATCTTCTTGATCAGTGTCGTCTTGCCAGAGCCGCTCACGCCGGTCACCACCACGAGCGAGTTGAGCGGGAACTTGGCATCTACATCTTTCAGGTTGTGCTGTGTGGCACCGATGATGGAGATAGAGTTGGCTGTGCGGCGGCGGATGCGGTCGTAGTCTATTTTGAGGTCGCCCTTCAGGTATTTGCCGGTCAGGCTGTGTTTGTCTTTGGTGATGTCTTTGGCTGGGCCATTATAGACCACCTCACCGCCGTGTATACCGGCCTCGGGACCCATGTCTACTATGTGGTCGCAGGCCTTCATGATGTCCTCATCGTGCTCTACTACGATCACAGTATTGCCGAGGTCACGGAGGTTTTTCAGCACGTCTATGAGGCGGGCTGTGTCGCGCTGATGGAGGCCGATGCTCGGCTCATCGAGGATATACATAGAGGAGGTGAGGTTGCTACCTATGGAGCGGGTCAGGTTGATACGCTGCGTCTCGCCGCCGCTGAGCGTATTGGAGAGGCGATTCAGCGTGAGGTAGCCCAGGCCTACATCCATCATGGTCTGCAGACGGCTATTGACTTCAAGTAAAATTCGGTCCGCTACCTTCTTATCCTCCGTACCGAGCTTGATCTCTTTGAACCACGCATAGAGATCCTTGATAGGAGTCATGAGCAGCTCGGAGATGTCTTTGCCGGCTATCTTGACGTACTGCGCATCCTTGCGGATACGGGAGCCGTGGCACTCGGGGCAGGTCGTTTTGCCTCGATAGCGGGAGAGCATGACGCGGTATTGTATCTTGTAGCTTTTCTCCTCCAGGTACTGGAAGAAATAGGTAAGCCCCTGGAAGTATTCATTGCCCGTCCAGAGAAGTTTTTTCTCCTCTGCGGTCAGGTCCTTGTACGCACGATGGATAGGGAAATCGAAGTAGATACCTTTCTTCAATATCGGCTCGAGCCATTCGCTCATCTTCTCACCACGCCATGGGGCTATGGCACCTTCATAAAGTGACAGACCCTTATCCGGTACGATGAGATCCTCGTCGATGCCGATCACTGAGCCAAATCCCTCGCAGTTCTTGCAGGCGCCATAAGGGTTATTGAAGTTGAATAGATTTTGCGACGGCAGCTCGAAGCTCATACCGTCTGCTTCAAATTTATTGTTGAAGACCAACCCCTTGATCTTATCACTATCTGCGGCCTGTGTCTCTACATAGCATTCATTTCCACCTTCATTGAAAGCTGTAAGCACCGAGTCAGCTACGCGGGATTTCAGCTCTTCTTCCTGCTTCACGATGATACGGTCTACGAGGACTTTGACAGTTTTGTCTTTTGCTTTTGCGATCTCAGGTTTGTCTATCAGGTCTTCTATCTTGGCTACGTTTCCATCCCACTTCATACGGGTAAAGCCCTTTTGCAGCAAGAGCTTCAGCTCTTCATTAAGTTTTGTTTTGACGGGTGCATCATAGTAGATGAAAGCCTTGGTGCCCTCTGCGAGAGAGAAGATATAATCTACCACGTCTACTACCTCGTGCTTGGTCACGAGCTGGCCGGAGATGGGAGAATAAGTTTTGCCCAGGCGCGCAAAGAGCAGACGGAGATAGTCATAGATCTCAGTGAGGGAACCTACAGTAGAGCGCGTGGTGCGCGTAGACACTTTCTGCTCGATGGCGATGGCGGGGCAGAGTCCCTTGATATAGTCTACGTCCGGTTTATCCATGCGGCTGAGGAACTGACGCGCATAAGACGTCAGGCTCTCTACATAGCGGCGCTGGCCCTCGGCGTAGAGCGTATCAATAGACAGAGATGACTTGCCGGAGCCGGAGACCCCTGTGAAAACGATGAACTGATTTTTGGGCAGCTCGAGGTCCACATTTTTGAGGTTGTGTACGCGCGCACCTTTGATGATGATCTTCGTGTCGGCTTGTTTCTTTATAGGGAGGTCGGTAACTTTTTTAGTGCTGGTGGTCGGCATCAGAAATATTTATGCTTTTGCGCCCGGAGGCAAGCTGCGAAGATAAGGGTTTTGGGGCGCTTCTATATTACATGGGCGGAGTATAGGGGATGTGTTAAGAAGTTTTAGGGAGTTGCCAGCCCCTAAATCCCCAAAGGGGACTTTAACAGCCACGGAACCCGCAGAGATACAGAGGCGGAGCGGGAAATTGCTTTAAAGAGCTACATGATCACTGTGAAGTTTAACCTGAAAAATAATTTTTACAATTATTTGGAAATACCGGAATACCTCCATAGCTTTGGATATATCCAAAACAAAAAAGGCTATAGAGTAATCTTTTACTTTCAGTAATGCAGACCGTAAGGAATCAGTGAATAGAGTGTCTGCGCGCCTTGTTAATCAATTTTATAATCATATTTCGACGGTAGCAGCAGTTGTATTTTACATTTGTCCTGATACACCACTCCGGCTACTCCACTACTAAAAAACATCTGCCTATCGCTGCATAGACTCTACTTTTTAGATCACCACTTAAAACAGTACGTCTATGCGCACACCACTCATGACAGACCAGGAACTGCTCAGGCAGTACCTCTCCGGCTCAGAAACGGCCTTCGAACGCCTTGTAGCCCGCCACAAAGACAAGGTCTATACCTCTATCTACATGATGGTGAAAGATGCCTACCTGGCAGAGGATATATTTCAGGAGACCTACATCAAGGTGATAGATACGCTGCGCTCCGGCAAGTATAATGACGAGGGTAAATTTATCCAGTGGGTGATGCGTATCGCTTACAATCTGTGCATAGACTACTTCCGCAAGGTGAAGCGCGGGCCAGGCATCGTGACCAGCGAGGGGGACGATATCTTTAAGTACATGAAGTTTGACGAGGTGCCGCATGACGCTCATATGGACGTAATGAAGGGCGAAAACAAACTGAAAGACCTGATCGAGATGCTGCCTGAGGAGCAAAAAGAAGTGGTGATGCTCCGTCATTATTTCGACTTCAGCTTTAAGGAGATAGCAGAATATACCGGGGTGAGTATCAATACCTCCCTGGGCCGTATGCGCTACGCACTGATCAATCTGCGCAAGCTGATAGAAAAACACAATGTAGATGTGAGCCGCATCAACATAGGGTAAGTCTTTGATTGTTCTCGATAAAGTGCCGCCATCTGTCTATCAGGTGGCGGCTTTGTTTTGCCCCATAAGTCAAACAAACAACAGCAGCCCATATACAAATGTAATTGCCGCTCACTAAAGCGGCAGTTTGCATTATACGATTTCCAAAGTTCGACGTGTCATCACGAGATAAAATCCCTATAAATAGGGATTGTACATATTTGATTGAATGTGAAATTTTGCAATGACACCGGTACCATATTAGTCATCCCAAAATGATCCTTCAAACCCCAATCCGAAGTATGAACAAACTATTAGCCGTATGTGCGCTCGTGCTAGTCATAGCAGTAGGTAGCTGCAAAAAAGATCAGACAGATCCTTCTAAGAACACACCTCAATACTGTGATACCACCGTCAGCATCAGCTACTCTCATAGCAGCCACTATGACTATACTCAAGCCACGTTTACAGCCACAGCCTCATCTGACTTTGTGAGCTATACGTGGAATTTTGGTGATGGTGCGAGCTCATCAGAGCAGAATCCCGTACACCACTATCCGGCAGCAGGTAGTTATAATGTAACCCTGCAGGGAATCACCAAATGCCATAATATAATAAACCTCGATACGACCATCATCATCAGCAGCACTTATACGTACAAATGGGTGTTCAGCTCCATCCAATATCAGCTATCCGTAGCCGGCAGCAGCCCTATGATGCTCAGTGACAGTGGCTATTACAACGACGGATATGGCTCAGATATGCTGACGGGAGATACCTCGGTCCAGAATGGTAGTCATTATTTCTTTATCAATCATAATGTCATGAGCAATCCTGCTGTGCAATTTCACTTTTACTTTTTTGCAGGTAACCCTACGGCGTGGGGAGCTCCGCCTGCGGGCAGCTATGGCGCATCAGGTAGTGGTGGTACCATCAGTTATGGCAGTTATTTACCTTATTACTACTCTGACATATTTGGCCAGCAGTACGGCTCCGTACAGGTGAGTATCTCCCGCTCTGATAGCGTAG
>JAFDYP010000270.1 GCA_018267355.1 Bacteroidota bacterium | reverse complement strand
ATCCACAGGGCAAAGCTGTAGCAGCCAGCCTGCAGAAGATAGAGTTTGCCTCTATAGAGGACGTACGCATAGGCCGTCACATCACGATCAAGCTGTCAGCCAAGTCTAAAGATGAAGCCGCACAGCACATCGAGGAAGCCTGCAAAAAATTGCTGGCCAACGCGATCATGGAAGGCTACAAGTATGAGATAGTAGAGGAGAAGTAACACCCCTCCGGCCTCCCCAAAGGGGAGGAAAAATACAACTGTAATAATGCTGTATATAGTCCCAACGCCTGTCGGAAATCTCGAAGATATCACGCTGCGGGCGTTGAGGATATTGCGCGAGGTCAGGCTGGTACTCTGCGAGGATACCCGTCAAACCCGCAAGCTGCTGAACCACTACCAGATCAGCAATCAGCTACAGGCCTACCATAAGTTTAACGAGCGCCGCTCCTGCGAGCTGATCATAAACCAACTCTCCACAGGCATAGATATCGCGCTGGTATCAGATGGCGGCACCCCCTGCATCTCAGACCCCGGCTATATACTCGTAGAGGCCTGCATGGAGGCGGGCATACAGGTACAGTGCCTGCCCGGCGCTACAGCCTTTGTACCCGCGCTGGTCGCATCTGGCTTCGACACCTCCAGTTTTGTATTCGAAGGTTTCCTGCCTCACAAAAAGGGCCGCGAGACCCTTTTCAAAAAGTTTGCCCAGGAGGAGCGCACTATCATCCTCTATGAGTCGCCCTACCGCGTCATCAAGACACTCGAGCAGATACAGCAGTTCATCGGCGATCAGCGCCTCATCTCCATCACCCGCGAGATATCCAAGATGTACGAAGAGACCGTGCGCGGCACCTCACCAGAGTTACTGGAACACTTCAAGAAAAAAGAACCCCGCGGCGAGTTCGTCATCATACTCGGTCCCACCTCAGTAAAAGAACGCGAAGAAGAAGATTAAAATAATCTCCATTCCCCGCGCGCTGCGTTTCATCATTTGCATTTTGCACTGCGTCCCTCAGCCACTGCGGTAAAATCATTTTGCGTTTTCGCGCTTTTAACCCTACTTAATACTCACCCGAAACCCTGCAAATACCATCGCTCCGCGTATCTGTCCCCAGATCATAGATGCATCAAACTGCTTGCTAAACGGCGCATCATTTGCGATGATCGCCCGCGACTGTGTCTGATTCAGGATATTCTCCCCACCGATATAGAAGTCCCACTTCTTCTTCAGCGTATAGGTGATCTGCGCATTCATCAGGAAATAATCTTTTGAAACCAAGGAACGTTGATTGACTGCATCATTCGGACTCGTGTCTGGTATCCGCGCTTTACCATACCAGGTGAAAGATGTGTTAAAACGCCATTGCTTGTTCTTTGTCACATACTCGAGCGACGCTAACCCCTTATGACGCGGATGATACGGTGTCTGCTTCAGCACACCGCTATAGGTAGACTTCACATCATCAAACTTATAAGCCAGCTTGACATCAAAGTTCTTGACTACCTCATATTGTATCTCGGCCTGCATCGAGTTGCTATACGACTTGCCTGAGAGATTATAAAACTTCAATTGCCTTACATCCTCCATATCCACGATCAGCTGATTGGTAAAATCTGTGCGATAGAAATCTACACTGATCGATCCCTCACGAAAGTCGAGGAAGAACTTATAGGTCAGGTTAGCGCCATAGTTCCACGCCCGTTCCGGGCGCAGATTGTTCTGCATCGAGATGTCGCGGTTACTCGCCAGCAGGCCATAATTCTCTGCGAAGGGTACTGGCACATGGTAGCCATGCCCCGCAGACACCCGCAGGCTCAGGTAATACAGAATATTCCACTTCAGGTTAAACCTCGGCGACCAGAATGGCCCATAGAGTGTATGGTAGTCTGCACGCATACCACCGCTCAGCGAGAGTTTGCGCTTATATGCATAACTGGCCTCAGCAAATATGCCGGGTATGACCTCCGTACGCCTATACCCTAACGTGTCGAATCGCTCCGTAGTCTGTCCCGTTTGCAGCGAGGCACCCACTTTGATCAGGTCGTCTGCAGAGCCCTTGACATACGCATGCTGAAAAATGAAATTAACATAGCCAAAATGCTCCCTGCCATGGTAGTCTCGTCTGCCTATGAAGCCGGACTGATCATGATAGTAGTATTTGTACTGCACACCGATACTTGACTTCTCATTCAGTGTAAACCCTGTCTTAGCCCAGACATCCGTATGGATCGTGCGGAGCCGCATTCCCCAGTAGTTCTGCGCAAACTTGTCCTTACCGAAATCATATTTCAGTTGTCCTCCTCTCCGATCCTCTCCCATCACATCCACGGCAGAGATAAAGGTGAAGCCCCTACCATTCTGATAGGTCCAGCGGTTCATAATATTGCCCTCACCCACCAACGGATTATCCAGGAAGCCATCATGATTGAAGTCCATTCCAAACCAGTTATACTGCCCATGGGTGAGCAGCATGGTACTCCACTTTTCATTCTTCAGCTTTTGCGCTGTATACATATTGGCCTCTGCCCGCAGGTCCTGATTGAGAAACACATTTGCATATAGCTTCTCCGCAGCCTGTGGTTTCTTCAGCTCGATATTCAGCTGCCCCGTCACAGACTCAAAGCCATTGAGCACACTGCCTGCGCCCTTATTGACCTGTATGCTTTGCATCCACGGGCCCGGCATATAGCTCATGCCAAAGGTATTGCCCAGACCGCGTAGGCCGGGCACATTCTCTATCAGCGTCTGTGAGTAGGCGCCATCCAGGCCGAGCATACGTACTTCTTTGGCCCCGCTCACGGCATCAGAGTAGGTCACATCTATAGAGGCCGTATTGACGAAACTCTCGCTGAGGTTGCAGCAGGCGTCTTTGAGCAGCGCACCGGAGTTGATGATCTCCACATTGCCTATGGCATGGTCCATGCGGGTAGCCTGCTTGCGCACCACCTCCACAGTATTCATATGCTGCGTCGTGTCAAAGGCTGAGCTTTGAGCTGATGCAATGAGAGGACCTATACCCGCTGCGAGCAGATACAGGTATTTAGTCATGGTCGCACTTATTTTTGCCCCTGTACTGGCAGCATTTCTCCAGCTTGGTATACGCCGCAGAATCCGCTTTCTCTGTGTCAGTATCATAGCCGGCAGCAGACACCAGATGGTGTATCTGCTCCAGTGATATTATGGCAGGATCATACTTCACCTGCAGGTTTTTAGTGTCGGGATTCCACATGGCGGCCTCCACGCCATTTACTTTGAGGCTGCCCTCTATATTGGCTTTGCACATGCCGCAGTTGCCGGATACTTTGAAGGAGTCTTTTCTCGTTTTTCCTGCTGCCGATGCATCTACCACAGATGCTATCACGATAAACAACAGCGCTATTATTTTGATATGCTTTTTCATTTTGATCTTTTGCTTTGAATAT
>JAFDYP010000026.1 GCA_018267355.1 Bacteroidota bacterium | reverse complement strand
GGTACTACTTATATTGCTTCATACTATAGCACCTCGGGAGACTATCCATATACTAGCCCCGGCCTTAGTACGTCCATAGTCAATGGCCCAATTCAAGCGCTTGCCGATGGCGTAGATGGTGCTAATGGAGTTTACAAATACAGCGACGAACCAATTTTCCCTACGGAGTCATATCAGGCCAGCAACTATTGGGCTGATGTCGTATTCAATACATCCGTCGGACCAGATACCATACCTCCCACTATCATATCGGTCTCGCCGGCGGCAGGATCCACTGCTGTAGATGTTGCTTCTGATCTTAGTGCCATTTTCAGCGAGGCTATTGATCCTTCTACATTGAGTACATTGACGTTCCTCTTATATGATTCATCTAATAACCCGGTACCGGCCGCAGTATCCTATAATGCCGCAACACACAAAGCTATTCTTAACCCTGCTGCTCCTCTGGCCTACTCTGCCATATACAGGGCAGTAGTGAAAGGTGGCACAGGCTACCAGCGCATAAAGGACCTCGCCGATAATGCAATGGTAGCTGATCATACATGGACATTCACGACTGCAGCGACCCCACCTCCGCCACCTACTGAGGGACCAGGTGGGCCTATACTGCTGATCAGTGCTGCTACCAATCCTTTCAGCAGGTATCCGGTAGAGATACTCCGTGCAGAAGGCTTCAATGAATTTACGGCTATGGATATCAGCCAGGTCAATGCCACAGTACTCAATACATACGATATAGTGATCGTGGGAAATATCCCACTCACCGCTGCTCAAGTCACGATGCTTTCTGACTGGACGAATGCCGGCGGTACGCTCATCACCCTGCGTCCGGATGCACAGCTTTCTCCCCTGCTGGGGCTGACGCCAGCCAGTGGCACTCTGGATGACAAATACCTGCTCGTCAATACAGGCTCCGGGCCCGGAATAGGAATAGTCAATCAAACTATACAATACCACAGTCAGGCCGATCTCTACACATTGAATGGAGCGACCAGCCTTGCGACATTATATTCAAATGCCAATACAACTACTGCCTACCCGGCAGTCACTTCCCATACAGTGGGTACCAACGGTGGACAAGCCTTTGCCTTTACATATGATCTTGCCCGTTCGATAGTATATACCCGTCAGGGCAATCCACTCTGGGCAGGCCAGAAGCGCGATGGCCAGATAGATCCTATACGTTCCGATGATATGTTCTTCCCGGACTGGATCGACTTCAATAAGGTGGCGATACCACAGGCAGATGAACAGCAGCATCTTTTGGCAAATATTATCCTCAAAAGTAATCTCCATAAAAAGCCTCTGCCTAAATTCTGGTTTCTGCCAAAGGGCCTCAAGGCTGCGATCGTCCAGACAGGTGACGATCATGGAGATGCAGGCATGCAACCGCGCTTTGATATCGATATAGCAGCCAGTACGCCTGGCTGCTCGGTAGACAACTGGGAGTGTATCAGGTCTACAGGCTATTTATATGTAGGTCAGACTTTCACTGATTCTATGGCCAAACATTATACAGATCTTGGATTTGAAGTGGCGCTACACGTCCTCACAGACTGTCAAAACTATACCCAGCCGGAGCTTCAGAATTTTATTACCAATCAGTTCTCTGTATTTACGAGCACGTTTCCCAGTATCCCTGCACCGACTACCAACCGCAATCACTGTATCGCGTGGAGCGACTTCAGCATGCCTGCAGAAGTAGAAGCTGCAAACGGCATCAGGCTTGATGCCAATTATTATTACTGGCCGGCATCATGGATACAGGACAGGCCAGGTATGTTTACCGGTTCCGGCATGCCTATGCGCTTCGCTAAAGCTGATGGAACTATAATAGATTGCTACCAAGCTGCTACGCAGATGCCTGACGAATCAGGAGAAACATTTCCCACCTTTTGTGACGCGCTTTTGGATAAAGCGATCGGTCCCGAAGGATATTACGGGGTATTTACCACCAATATGCATTTTGACCAGTCTAATCATCCGGGTGCCAATGCGGTAGTAGCCTCAGCTCAGGCACGGGGGATCCCAGTGATCACTGCCAAACAAATGCTGAACTGGCTGGACGGCCGCAATGGCTCATCGTTTGGCGCTATGACATGGAGTGGCAATGCACTTAGTTTCACTGTAGCTCAGGGAACCAATGCGCGCAACCTGAAAGGTATGGTGCCTGTCTATGCCGCTTCGGGGCAGCTGACAGGTATCACATTCAATGGTAACTCCCAAACCTATTCTACACAGACCATCAAGGGCATAGCATACGCATTTTTTGACGCCAACGGTGGTAATTATATTGCAACCTATTCTACCGTTGACACTACGGCGCCGGTCATAAGCAATATATTAGCAACTCCGCATAGCGATGGTACTGCTACGATCACCTGGACTACAAATGAAGCATCTACTTCGAGTGTAGACTACGCGGCTTCGCCAAATGCCCTGACATCAAATGCTGCAGATGCTAATCTTGTAACAAGCCACAGCATCACGCTCACTGGCCTTAGTCAGGGAGTGACTTACCATTTTCGGGTGAGCTCAGCTGATGTGTATACAAACTCAGCTACGAGTCCTGTACCTGCTGATTCGCTCAGCCTTACTATGCCAACCGGACCTTGTATCAGTGATCGGACAGCAGCTAATTTCGACCTCGGAACAGCTGATACAAATACATCTGTAGTTCCCGATGGAGACGGTGCTGTTATTCTCAAGCCAGGGTCATGGGAGGATTTCTCAGGAACTTCGACGCCATCTGGCTGGACAGCGGCCATCTGGGATGCGCAAGCTGGTGCGACAACTACATATGCCGGTGGGCAAGTGATAGTAGATGGCACTCACCTGAGTACAAATGCTGCCTTCACTCCGGGCACTGCTATTGAATTCACAGCGACCTTTACTGCCGGGAACTTCCAAAATGTCGGATTTACAGGAGACGCAGCCTTTGATGCTCCATGGGTCGTGATCGGACGCGGCAATGCCGGAGACAATAATGTCTATGCACGGAGTTCAGACGCCAATAGTGCATTGCTGGGAACTAACCTTTTGGGCTCAGCACACAAGTACAGGATCGAATGGAATGTTGCGGGCTCATTCTCATTTTATGTAGATGATGTGCTGGTGACTACTCAGGCGATCACTATGAGCATAAGCACTCCCTTGAATGTGCAGATCAGTGATTATCCGGCGGGAGGTGTGAGCCTCAGTGTGAATTGGATCAGGATGTCTCCATTTGCTTCATCGGGAAGTTTTACATCGCAGATATTTGATGCTGGCGCCGCTAAGATATGGGGTGCGGCCAGCTGGGATGCCAGTATTCCTGCTGGCACCGGTCTTTCCGTTTTCACAAGGGAAGGCAACACACCAAGCCCGGATGGAACATGGACTCCATTTACCCAGGTAGCTTTTCCGGGTGCTAACGTCGGTGGTACTTCTCAATACATACAGTATCGCGTTGACCTGACAAGTAGTGATAATACAGTGACACCTGTATTCAAAGATATTTCCATCGATTGTTCTGCTGCGGGAAATGATAACATTGCACCGGTTATCAGCAATATAGTAGCTACTCCGCACACTGACGGGACGGCGACGATCACATGGGTCACTAATGAAGGCTCCAACTCTATGGTCAACTATGGCACCTCTCCGCTGGTAAATAGCGCAAATGATTCGTCTATAGTGATCAGCCATAGTATAATCCTGACCGGACTGATACAAGGTTCCACTTACTACTATCGCGTCACCTCTACTGATACTTCCGGCAATAGCGCTACAAGCCCTATACCCGGAGACTCGCTTAGCTTTACTATGCCGATCGTGCCATGTGTGAGTGACCAGACATTGGCAGACTTCAGCCAGGGGACGATAGATTCAAATATCTCGATCATAGCTGACGGCGATGGTGCGATAGCCCTTAAGCCCGCTATGAGTGAAGATTTTTCAGGTGCATCAGTGCCACAGGGATGGACAGATGTGATCTGGGACGGACAAGGCGGGGCCGTGACTACCTATAATGGCGGACAGGTAACAGTAGATGGTACACATCTCGCTAGCAATTCAATTTTCTATCCTGGTTCGACGTTGGAATATGTGGCTACATACAATGCCGGCAATTTCCAGAATACGGGATTCACGGCAGATGCCGCTTTTGATAATCCATGGGTGGTGATAGGCCGTGGGGGCCTTGGCGATAATAATATATATGCCAGAAGCTTTGACGGCAATAGCTCTCTGCTGGGTACTAATCTTTTAGGTGCAGCGCATAAATACCGGATCGCCTGGAATACTTCAGGTTCATTCCTATTCTATGTAGATGATTCATTGATAGCTACTCCGGGTATTAGTGTCACCGTGAGTTCCCCTATGAATGTTCAGATCAGCGATTATCCCGCCGGAGGCGTAGGACTTAGCGTGGACTGGATAAGGGTGACGCCTTATACCAGTCCGGGCACCTTTGAGTCAAAAATATTTGATGCAGCCTCGCTGAAAAACTGGGGGACGATGTCATGGACATCTCAGACACCGCCTGGCACAGCCATATCCTTATCGGTCCGCAAGGGCAACACTCCGGTACCAGATACAAGCTGGACAAGCTATACTGTGATCGCTGCATCTGGTAATAATGTAGGCGGCACATCGCGCTTCATTCAATATAAGGCTGATCTGTCTGCCAGCAATACAAGTCTGACCCCAATATTAAATGATATCTCGATCAATTGTTCATCTTCAAGCGATCAGGCACCTCAAGTCACCATTCAACCTATATCACAAAGGATATGTGTCGGGCTTGCTGTCGTTTTTGTATCGAAAGCTACGGGGTCACCTACACCGGTGGTACAATGGCAGGTAAGTGTCAATAATGGTGCGAGCTGGAGTAATATAAATGGTGAGGTAGCTGATACCCTCAGATGGGTGCCGTCTATATCTGATAACAATAACCAATACCGCGCGGTATGGACCAATTCTGAAGGAGTAGTGAACTCCAACGCTGCCACGCTATCAGTAAATCCTTTGCCTTCTGCTATGCTATCTGCAGTCAATGCAAGCATCTGCCAGGGAGATAGCATACGCCTCCAGGTATCTTCTACAGGAGTCGATCAACCATACAATATCGTGATGAATGGTGTGGCATATCCAGGCATACTGGCAGGCCAGGTCATAGCGCTTAGGGGCTATATTGAGAGCAGCCTCTGGGGCAGCTCAGGCTCACCGGCAAGCCCTGCGGTGACAGATAACCAATCCATAGAAGTAGGCGTTAAATTCCAATCAGCTGTGAGCGGATATATCCGCGGAGTCCGTTTCTATAAAGGGGCGGCCAATACGGGAACGCATGTAGGTTCGCTATGGACCGCTGGCGGCACACAACTCGCTACAGCTACTTTTACGAATGAGTCAGCTAGCGGATGGCAGGAAGTATATTTCTCCGCTCCGGTAGCTATCCAAGCTAATACAACTTATATCGCTTCTTATTTTTCACAGGGAGGATACTTTGCTATCAGTCCGGGATTTTTCTCTGGAACTGCAGTCAGTAATGCTCCTCTTACTGCATTGCAGGCTGGCGGAACAAATGGCCCGAATGGCGTCTATAAATATGGCGGCGGGTTCCCTAATAGTGGAAATACAGCTAACTATTGGGTAGATGTTCTTTTTGAAGCCACCTATACTACACCGGAAACTTTCAACTACAGTTTAACTTCAGTGAGTGATACAAACGGCTGTTCCGTTACGGGGGCTCCCCTTAGTGCGGCATCTGTGGTGGTCAACCCTATGCCTATGGGTACCTTGTCAGTGTCCGCTAATTCATGTGCAAGGGATTCGATTCAGCTCACATACAATTCATCATCCGGTGTCGGGCCTTTTGCGCTCACCATAAACGGAACAACATACAACAACATTAGCAGCGGTATTCCATTCAACTCGGGCATATTGCCGGTGGCAGGATCAGCATCTGCCAGCATTTGGGATAATACTATAACGGGAGGAGTACCAAGCGTGGTGGATTCCGGCGACATTGAGCTCGGCATGAAATTCAGGTCGAGTGTGCCCGGGCAGATTATAGGAGTCAGGTTCTACAAGCGGGTAACTAATATAGGTACACACACCGGTACATTATGGTCCTCTACTGGAGTACAACTCGCGACTGCTACCTTTAGCAGCGAAACAGCAAGCGGATGGCAACAGGTAAATTTCTCCTCTCCGGTAAATATTACAGCAAATACCACATATGTTATTTCTTATCACGCCTCAAAAGGTAATTATGCTTTTGACTCCCACTACTTCTCCACAAGTGGAGTAAGTAATGGCCCTCTAACAGCGCTGCAAAGCGGCGTAGATGGAAATAACGGTGTATACAAATATGGCTCAGGCCCGATTTACCCTGATCAATCCTACAATGATGCCAACTATTGGGTGGATGTCGTATTCTCTTCTACGGGAAGCAATAACTTTGTTCTTACAAGTGTGGCTGATATAACCGGATGCACCAGTTCGGGTAATCCTATCAGCAGTGTAATAACAACCACAGCTAATCCGACTTCTGACACTGTCTATCTCACCTCTTGCAATCCGGCAGATACCGGAACGATAGCTCAGCACTTCAACAATATGTATGGATGCGACTCGATGCATACCGTCATTACCACTCTACTACTTTCATTTGCATCAACAGTTAACCTGACTTCCTGCAATCCGGCTGATACCGGAACGGTAGTTCAGCACTTCAACAATATGTATGGATGTGACTCGATGCGTACGACTATCACTTCACTCTTGCCAGTCTCATCTACTATAGCCTTTCTGACTTCCTGCAATCCGGCTGATACCGGAACGGTGGTTCAGCACTTCACCAATATGTATGGATGCGACTCGATGCATACCGTCATTACCACTCTACTACTTTCATCTGCATCAACAGTTAACCTGACTTCCTGTAATCCTGCTGATACCGGAATGGTAGTTCAGCACTTCAACAATATGTATGGATGTGACTCGATGCTTACAGTCGTTACCACTCTACTGCCTTCATCTGCATCAACAGTTAACCTGACTTCCTGTAATCCTGCTGATACCGGAAGGATGGTTCAGCACTTCACCAATATGTATGGATGTGACTCGATGCGTACCGTCATTACCACTCTACTACTTTCATCTGCATCAACAGTTAGCCTGACTTCCTGCAATCCGGCTGATACCGGAACGGTAGTTCAGCACTTCACCAATATGTATGGATGCGACTCGATGTGTACGATTATCACTTCACTCTTGCCAGCCTCGTCTACTATAGCCTATCTGACCTCTTGCAATCCTGCTGATACCGGAACGGTAGTTCAGCACTTCAACAATATGTATGGATGTGACTCGATGCATACAGTCATAACCACTCTACTACTTTCATCTGCATCAACAGTTAGCCTGACTTCCTGCAATCCGGCTGATACCGGAACGGTGGTTCAGCACTTCAGCAATATGTATGGATGCGACTCGATGCGCACAACTATTACGACCTTACTGCCAACTTCATCGTCCACTACTACTGCAAGTATCTGTTCAGGCAGTTCATACAGCTTTAATGGAACAAGCTATGGTACATCCGGCACTTATATGACGACATTGACCGGAAGGAATGGTTGTGACTCAGTGGCCACGCTCAATCTGACTGTACTGCCTATGGGTATTTCGACAACCGCTTATCTGACTTCGTGCAATCCTTCTGATACAGGCGTCGTGAAATTGCATTTTAATAATAGCTATGGATGTGACTCGACACACACTATTATCACTTCATTATTGCCTGCCTCGTCTACCATAGCCTATCAGACTTCGTGCAATCCTTCTGATACAGGCGTCGTGATATTCCATTTTAATAATCGCTATGGATGTGACTCGACACACACTATTATCACTTCATTCTTGCCTGCCTCGTCTACCATAGCCTATCAGACATCATGCAATCCAGCCGATACCGGTATCG
>JAFDYP010000269.1 GCA_018267355.1 Bacteroidota bacterium | reverse complement strand
TACTGCATATAGGATATCAGAGATCAGGGTGCCCACCAGCGTGAGGAAGGCAGAGAACATCATCACCGTAAATACCATAGGGTAATCCCGCGACTGCAGGGAGAGGTAGGCTACCTTGCCCATGCCCGGCAGGCTGAAGATGATCTCTATGATAAAGGCACCGCTGATAGCAGCAGGCAGCAGGCTCGCAAAGATCGTGATGATCGGAATGAGTGAGTTGCGCAGGGCGTGCTTCCATACTACCTTGCCCTCACTGAGCCCCTTGGCACGTGCCGTACGGATGTAGTCTTGGCGGAATACACTCAGTACACCTCCACGCATCTGGCGGGAGAGGTATGCCAGCGATCCGTATGTGATACAGAATACAGGTAGAATAAAGTGCGATACACGCTCCATCAGTGCCTCATTCCAGCTCATCTGATCAGTGATCTCACCCACCCCGAATGTAGGAAACCAATCCATGCCATACTCAGGCGTGGTAACAAAGGTGATAAGCAGCGTAGCCACCCAAAATACAGGTAGAGAATAAAGGATAAAGAGGAAAACAGTGGTAGCCTGCTCTCCTATGCTTCCCTTATTGCGTGCAGAGCTGATACCTATAGGGATGGCTATCAGATAGGATAGCAAGATAGAGATCAGGTTGAGCATCAGCGTCCATGGCAGCGCCTCTTTGATCTTTGACCAGATTGGGCGCTTGTCTATATACGAGATACCGAAATCCAGATGCAAAAAGTGGCTTAACCAGCGGTGATATTGATTATTGAGGCCATACCATTTCAGGGATGGTATCATATTTTTAGAAGGAGTAGCCTTCTGCTTGATCGCCGTATATGAGGCCTGCAGGTGCTGTATATCCTGATGCACTCCGGCCAGCAAAGGTGAGGTGGCGGATGCCTTGTCCATCTCCGTCAGCATATCCTGTATGGTCACATCTTTATACTCCAGGAGCAGTTTGCCGGCATCATCGCGTATCAGCTTATCCTGATCAAAAATGGTAGAATCTTTTTTGACATCTAGCAGGTGCAGGTCTACAGCCTTGACAGCATGGTAGTATTGCTCTATCTCCGGCCAGTTGCCATATTGACCTATGAGTCGCTCCAGATTGTCACGCTCCGGTTTCTTGATCACCTTGTAGAGCGTGTCAGGCGTCGCCGCATTGGAGAAAAGGAAATAAAACGACGGCAGGTCAAAGCCCAGCTGCTGTGCCATATCCAGGTATGCCTTCTCGCCGGCCATCCTGTCTGAGGAGCCATTGGTCTCGCCTTGCGCCTCCTGATTGCCCAGCGCTATCCTGACAGAGTCTCCGGGAGACATCTTGCTCAGGGCAAAGGTCAGGATAGAGATGATCAGCATCGTAGGGATGAAGATCAATACCCGTTTTAATATGTATGAGAACATCTACTCTTTTGAAAGGCTAATGATGACTATGGCTTAGTTATTAGCCAGCTTAAATTCATTGTACATGAAGCCCGGGTTGATGAGGGTTTCCTCTACTGTGTACCTCTTGTTGATTGCGATCCTATTGGCCGGGATGAACATGAATACGCAAGGGATATCATCATGGATCATGATCTCCAGCTTCTTGTACATCTCTACACGCTTGCTCTCGTCCAGCTCTCCGCGTATGCTCTCGATCAGCTTGTCAGACTCGGCATTACCGTAGCCAAACATATTGGAGCCGCCTACTACAGCAGATGAGGTATGCCACATTTGCTTTGCATCGCCCATGGTGGCAGACATGCTGTAGCCACCGTAGGTAGTTTCAAAATCCCTCTTGTCCATATCCTGAATGTATACGCTCCACTCACGTGCAGTGATAGTGAGATCTATGCCTACTTTCTTCAGGTCCTCCTTGATCAGGATACCGGTCTGCTCGCGGCCTTTATTGCCGGCAGGTATCTTAAAGTCGAGAGAGAGTTTCACCTTCTGGCCCTTAATCATCTTATCGCGGAAACCATCGCCATCAGAGTCTTTCCAGCCGGCGTCATCCAGCAGCTTGCGCGCAGCATCGAGGTCATAGTCAAAAGGCTTGATATCCTTATTGTAGTGTATCTGCGTAGGATGTACAAAGGACTCAGCGATCTGGTTCCTGTTAAAGTTGATCACCTCATTGATCTCTTTCCTGTTTATACAGTGAGCGATTGCTTCACGCACCTTGCGGTCGCTGAGCTTCACATTCTTGGTATTAAATCCGATGTAGGTCCATGCGAAGATGGATGGAGCATCCAGTTTGAGTTTTTGTTTAGCTGTCTCATTCTTGAGGAGGTCTTCGTACAGCTTAGGATTGATACCGTTCATCTCGTCTATCTGCCCATCCTTCAGGGCTGTCACCGCTGTATTGCCATCATTGATCACCTTAAAGACGATCTTGTCAGGATAGGCTATAAAATCGCGCACGTCCTTCACCTTATCACCCCACCAGTTCTTTTTGCGCACCAGAGTGATATCCTGGCCCGTCTTCCAGCCAGCAAATTCGTATGGGCCACAGCCTACTATACCGCCCTTCTCACGCTGAAATTTCTCTCCATTAAACTCATCAGCAAATTTGCGTATGTCCGCGTTATCCTTCAGGTTGTTTCTCTTGTCATTGCTGTTCAGGTCCTTGATGCTGAATTTAGCCATCAGGTGCTCAGGATCATATACATACTCAGGTAGTACATAGTAGCCGGAAAACTCCTCTACCATAAAGTACTTTTCCTTGGCATAGACAGTGAACTTTTTGGGGTTTGTAGAGTCTATCTGCACATCTGCCAGCCAGTCATAGTATGGACGCAGCGGGGTACATTTTGTATTTGGGTTGAGAATGCACTTCAGCGTAAATGCGTAGTCAGATGCAGTCACCGGTGTACCATTGTCCCATGTAGCCTCAGGGCGGATCTCATACTCCAGCTTCTCACCGCCTTTCCACTCACCTTCTGTCACTTCAGACACCTTGGCGCGGGCTACTGCCAGCGCAGGGGTCAGCTTGTAGTCCTTTGGGTCCTGTCCATACATAGACATAAAGATGAGGCCAGCTATATACCTGCCATCTGTAGAGGTCAGGTTGATAGGATTGAGCATATCCGGATCACTTAGCGTATATGCATTCAGGTTGTTTGCTCCTGTACCGCCTTCATTGGCAGCCTTTTTGCCTTTGCATCCGCTCAGGATCGTGCCTGCGATCACCACCATTACGATGAGCCTGTATGAAACTTTCCAAACCATTGGATATCTATTAAGTTTTGTGAATAGTATGATAAGTGCGAACAAATATAGCAGAATCTGTTACAGTATTACAAACCGGAGCCAGTGTGGCAGGATGCGCCCTTCGGAACAGTTTTTGGTAAAAAGGATATGCTATGAGCAAAGTATTGATCACGGGGGCAGATGGCCTGATAGGCAGCAGGCTACAGCAGCTGCTAAAAAAGGCAGGTTATACAGTCCACACCATCGGCAGGGCCAAAACGGGCAGAGCAAAACCTGACCACTATATATGGGATATAGCCGCGCAAACCATGGATCCGGCATCACTAAAAGGAGTGACTGCTATCATACACCTGGCTGGTGCTGGTGTAGCAGATCAGCGCTGGACCGCAGCTCGCAAGAAAGAAATATATGACAGCCGCATAGACTCTACACGACTGATCTATAAGACACTGGCTACTGTGCCTAATCAGGTGAAAACAATAGTCTCAGCCGCTGCAGTAGGCTACTATGGAGACAGGGGGGCTGACGTGATCAGTGAAACAGAACCGCCGGGAGACAGCTTTCTGGCAAAGGTGGTGCTGGACTGGGAGGGCGAGGTAGCGCAGATGGAGAAACTCAGTGTGCGGCATGTCTGCTGCCGTATAGGTGTGGTGCTGGCCCGCCACGGTGGCGCCCTGCCGGAGCTGGACAGGACGGTGCCTGCCGGTATCGCGCCGTATTTTGCGAAACAAGACCTCTACTATCCCTGGGTGCATATAGATGATGTGTGCGGCATTATGATTCATGCGCTGGAGCAGGAGACTATGCACGGCAGCTATAATACTACAGCACCGGAGCCCGTACAGATCAAAGCGCTGATGCGAGCGATCATCACTGCCCGCAGGGCCCATGCCGTACTCGTGCCGGTGCCACCGCTGGCACTGAAAGTGATGCTGGGGGAGATGAGCGAGGTGGTGCTGCAGAGCCAAAGATGCAGTGACGCTAAGCTATTGGCTAGCGGGTATCAGTTTAAGTACCCCGATCTGGCCGGGGCTCTGAAAGATATCTACAAAAAGGGCTAGAAACCCTGCTTCAGCAGGACGTAGTCGGTCACGATATTGCCCTGGTCTCCGGTGCTATTGGCGCTCATGAGGATGTAGCCCTTCTTGCGCAGCTTATTGATATTGTCTACAATGATCTTCAGATTGGCGGGTTCGGTCTTCTCGCTATAGGCCTCCAGAGGTATGGTCTCCTGGTTGCCATCTTCGTAGGTGATGATGATCTTGGACCCGATAAAGCCTGCACCCTGCGCTGCAAACTTATTGACGTCAAACACGCGCATGAGGCAGTAGCCTGTCTGGGCAGTGGCGCCCTTCTGAGCGCTGGCAGCAGCCGATCCGAGGCAAATGAAGGCTAATAGTATAAGGATATGACGCACGGGTATGATTTTGATGATAAATATAGGCTATCCTCATGGAAAATGAAGGAAGCGGCTTTTAACAACCGGTATCAAACCTTTGCCGGCCGGCTCCGTATATGTGTGAAAACACAACCCTTATGTACATCACACTCTTCAAGCAGGCAGTCATCATCTTCGTACTTACCGCCGCAAATGCAGTGATCGCGATCTCTCTGGTCAATATCCTGAGGGCATCCGGCGCCATCTAAGCCAAAATGCAGGCAAAGATGTAGGCTAGCCACCATTTGCTATACCGCACAAATGGGTTAAATTCGTGTCCCTTTCGCGGATATGAGTAATAATCCTAATGATACATACTCCATCAAGCTCCCTCAGTTTGAGGGACCGTTTGACCTCCTCCTCTTCTTCATAGAGCGGGACGAGCTTGATATTTATGATATCCCGATCTTCAAGCTGACGCAGGACTTTCTCGACTACATCCACCAGATGGAGCACCTCAATATAGAGCTTGCCGGCGAGTTTATACTGGTAGCCGCTACGCTCATGCGTATCAAGGCCAAGCTCTTGCTGCCACGCAAAGAGGTGAACCCCGAGACCGGCCAGGAGATCGACCCACGGGAGGAGCTCGTGACGCGCCTCATCGAGTACAAGAAATTCAAAGAAGCGACAGAGCTGCTCCGCCAGATGGAGGATGACCGCCAGAGCATCACAAAGCGTGGCAATATCACAGGTGAGATGAGCGAGATCGCCACTCTCTTTGAGACGGAGTATGAGATGCAGTCGCTCACTATGTTCCGCCTGCTGAAGGCGTTCCAGACGGTAGTGACCCGTGTAGAGCGGGAGCGCAATAAGCCTGTACACACAGTGGTAGCACCAGCCTACACTATAGAAGGAGAGAAGATGCTCCTGCGCGAACTGGTCAAAGAAAACGAACAGGTCCTTTTTGAAAAGATCTTTGATCAGGTGGAGAACCGTGTGCACGCGATCTTTACCTTCCTGGCCATGCTGGAGCTGATACAGGAGCAGGTGCTGACTATCATAGTAGGTGATGGGTACAATAATTTCTGGATACGCTCCAAGACGGATGAAGAGCGCAATCCGACTCCTGTAGACCACGGCGATCAGGTATAAAAGGATAAGCCCGCACAATTTCTCTTTGCCGCTTTCGTCTGTATCTTTATCTAAAACCAATTCACAATGAACACAGCATTGCTAGTCACTACCAGTACCAATCTGGAAGGATACAAAATCACTAAACAGCTCGGCCTTGTGCGAGGCATCACAGTCCGCTCCCGTAGCGTAGTGGGGAACTTTGCCGGAGGCATCCTCGCTATTTTTGGCGGGCGCAATAGTATCTACACGGACCTCTGCGAAAAAGCACGTGAAGAAGCCTACGAGCTGATGATGGAGCACGCCCAGAAGATGGGTGCCAATGCCGTCATCAACATGCGCTACGATGCCAATGAAGTGATGCCCGGCATGACAGAGGTACTGGCATACGGTACTGCTGTAGCGGTAGAGAAGGCATAACACTTTCATCACGCGGCTCTCCTTTTCTGTCATTATCTTAGACCCGCGCTACGATGGCAGAGATACCCGCTAATAGTCCCTTATCACAGTTCCGGCCGCGCCGGGTGCTAGTACCTGTAGCCATAGGTGTGGCGGTCACACTGTATCTGGTCTTTGGGCTGTCCAGGTTGGATATGTCCGGCCTGGCTCAGATATCACTCTCGCAGCATCTGGCTATCGGGGTCGTCATTTCTATCCTCACAGTAGCTGTACGTGATATAGCATATATCTACCGTATGTGGCTGCTTACCGATCGCCAGCTCTCGTGGTGGAGGTGCTTTGAGGTGATCATGCTTTGGGAGTTTGGCTCCTCGGTCACTCCCGCCTCTGTAGGGGGCGTCACAGCTATCTTCGTGCTCCGCAAAGAGAAACTCAGCTTTGGCAAAGGTGCCGCTATCGTCCTCCTCTGCTCCTATATGGACAACATTGCTTTTATACTTGTCTTTAGCACACTGTTCCTTATCTATGGCACGTCTATGTTTGTGCTGCCCCCTGGCTGTGCCGAACTCGGCACGGCCCCTGTCATGACTGCGATACGCACTATGGCGGGCTATGCATGGATCGGTTTCCTGGTAGTCGGTATCACTGGTAGCCTGCTGGGTTTCGGCATCTTTGTCAAACCACAATGGGCGCGGTCATTTTGCAACAGGGTGGCACGTATCAAATGGCTGCATCGCTGGCGCGCCAAAATAGAGCTGCTGGGAGATGAGATCTGGTATACCTCCAGGGAGTTTAAGACCAGGGGTGTCTTCTTCCTGCTCAAGGTGCTCATTGCCACCGTCATCTCCTGGACTGCCCGCTATGCGCTGGCCAACGCCCTCATCTGGACCTTCACGGTGGCAGACCTCAATATGCTGGATGTTTTCGTACGGCAGTGCCTGCTGCGGGTCATCACCTTTATACCCACTACTCCGGGGGGAAGTGGTGTGTCTGAGCTTGGCTTTATAGCGCTGAACTGTGACTACCTGCCCGCCGGTCTCACGACAGCCGTGGCTATCATATGGAGGTTGCTTAATTTTTATCTTTATTTGGGCATCGGCGCTATCGTGCTGCCGCGCTGGATAGTGCGGGTCAACAGGGCAAATTAGCTGTATTATCTAAATACTAACTACTTAATACTTATATGAAGAAAGTTCTTTTCATAGACCGCGATGGCACCATGATCCTGGAGACAGACGACTTCAAGATCGAGACGATGGAGAAAGTTGTTTTTTACCCGGAGGTGTTCTACTGGCTGGGCCGTATCGTGCGCGAGTTTGACTTTGAGCTGGTACTGGTCACCAATCAGGATGGCCTGGGCACAGATGATTTTCCGCATGAGCCATTCTATACTACGCATCGCTTTATCATGAATACCTTTGCCGGAGAGCGTATCTTCTTTGCAGAGGAGTGCATCGACCCTCATTATCCGCATGACAATAAAGATACCCGCAAACCAGGCACCGGTATGCTGAAGAAGTACATGAATAATCCAGAATATGACCTGGCTAATTCGTTTGTAATAGGGGACCGGATCACTGATGTGCAGCTGGCCAAGAACCTTGGCGCCCGCGCTTTCTGGCTGAATGATGGCCGCGCACTGGGCGGCACAGAGGTCAAGGATAGCCGCGAAACACTGGCCGCCTATGTGGCCGTAGAGAGCCGCAAGTGGGAGGATATCTACAACTATCTGATCGAAAACCGGACCGGCGTACTCTAGATTGATTAATTGCTGATTCTCATCATTTTTAGCACTTTGTTGTGGCTGTGTTATTTATATTTGGAGGATAACACCAGCCCCACAATGAAGAAACTCTACGTAGCCGCTCTGTTCCTATGTTTTTATGGTTTCTCAGATGCGCAGATCACTATCACGCGCAGTGATATGCCATCTATCAGGGATACAGCCCGCTATAGTACGACCAATAATAATATAGACATCACCACTACAGGCGCTAATGTGACCTGGAACTTTTCTAATCTGGTGATCAATGGTCAGGGTATAGATAGCTTCAGGTCAATATTATCTGTCAATCCGCTATATGTCTTGTCCTTCAATATCCTGGACTATGCTATCCGCAATGATGCCTTCCCCGCTATCGCGCAGCTACAGATATCCAATCAATACAGCTTTTATAAAAAGAGCAACTCTTACCTGGAGATAGAAGGGTTTGGGGCTGAGTTTAATGGTATACCACTACCTGCGGCCTATGATGTGCCCGACAAAGTGTATCAATTTCCATTAACCTATGGCAGAAAGGACACTACGCCTTACGAGCTGACCATCTCCATTCCTAGCCTCGGTTCATTGCATATGGTAGGCAGGCGATTCAATAATGTGGATGGGTGGGGTACGGTCATCACTCCTTACGATACCTTCCAGTGTCTGCGCCTGCGCTCCTACCAGCAGGAGACAGACTCTTTCACTATAGACGCGCTAGGCACTACTATCGGCGTACCTAATAATAAGATCGCGTATCAGTGGCTGGCAAATGGGCAAAAGATACCGGTAGTAGAAGTAACAGGCAATGACCAGTTTGGCTTTTATACGGTGACCAAACGCAGATTCCGCGATGGATTCCGCCTGCCTCCGCCGCCATTTACAGTGCAGGCAGACTTTCGTGCCAATCATACTACCTGTACTACACGCGATACGATCTCTCTGATCAATAGGTCTACTCCGTTTGTAGCGGGTACCGCCTATCGCTACACTATCACCCCCAATACATTCAACTATGTTTTGGGCACTAATGACACCTATGCATCACCTAAGGTAAATTTCACCGCGCCGGGTCTCTATACTGTATCGCTGCATATCGTGAGCCCCACAGGCGGTACTCCGGCCTCCGGTGATACGACCAAAGTAGACTATATCACCGTGACCTGGCCCACGGCAGTCAGCGATCTCAATAAGGATATGGTCCTGGAGATCTATCCCAATCCTGTCTCTGATGTACTCACCGTACGTACAGCAGAGCCTATCACAGAGCTGACGCTCATAAACACGCTGGGCCAGCGGGTCATGACCCGCACCAATGAATCAAGGTCGGTTTCCTTTAGTGTGAGGTCTTTTGAAGAAGGCACGTATCTGCTGGAGGTAGTGACAGCGTCAGGCCGCCAGCTGCAAAAGATAGTGATACAGTAAGTGATAGGCTGGTGGGACCATCATTTCACTGCAGGCACACCAGTTTCCTATATCCGCCCTTTAGCTGGACTTGACCTGTCCATTATCCCTGTCGGTACACAGTTGCCTGTTTATCCTATCCTTTGGCTTTACGGATGTCCGGGTTAATTTTAAACAAACCAAAAAGCAACGCCTTTGTCCAAAAACGCTTCAGGACCGTTTTTGAGTGATGAAGAATTGGTGCATCGCTACCGCAATTCTCACGACACTGCCTATATAGGAGAGCTATATGTGCGCTATACCCACCTCGTGTACGGTGTGTGCCTGAAGTACTTTCACAACGATGCAGACGCGCAGGACGCAGTCATGCAGATATTTGAGAAGCTGATCGTAGAGCTGAAAAAGCACCACGTGGAGACCTTCCGCCCGTGGCTGCATACTGTGGTCAAAAATCACTGCATGATGCATTTCCGCAAGGAAGCCGCAGCCAGCAAGAAGGAGGCGCAGCTCCTAAATAATGTCAAGGGAGATGTGGAAAATGTCGGATCAGATCATCAAGAGAGCGAGCAGGAAAAAGAATTGATGGCACAGTACCTCTCCTCAGGCCTTACGGTGCTGAAGGCTGAGCAGCGTCAGTGCGTAGAGCTATTTTACCTGCAGGGGCGCAGCTACCAGCAGATAGCCGAGGAGACCGGCTACTCACTCAATGAAGTGAAGAGCTATATACAGAACGGAAAAAGGAATTTGAAAATATACATCACGGACAAGAGCAATGGCAAAGCCTAAAAATATCATCCTCACCGAGGAAGGCGTGATCACGCAGGAGGCACTGCTGGCCTATGCCCAGGGCAGGCTCAGCCCGGAGGAGGTGGCACAGGTGGACAAGCTGTTGCGCGAAGATCCCTTTGCCCAGGAGGCGCTGGACGGGATCAGGAATAGCGCCGCCGCAGCCGGCATGCATACCGCCCTCACTGCCATCAACTCGCGGCTGAGGGAGAAGGCCGGTATGCGTGAGAAAAAGCGTAAAGGTATAGAGATACACTGGGCTACGTATGCCTATGCCGCTGTCATCGTAGGTGTGCTCCTCGGATTGGGCTTTGTCATGGTGCACTTCATACAGCAGAACGATACTACAATAGCCTTGAATAAAAGTACACCGCAGGCAGAAGAGAGTATGCCAGTGGCCGCTCAAAAGGCAGATACTACAGCTATGATCCCGGATACTACACACCTGGTGGCGGCACCACCGGCTATGGTAGCTACTGATACAGTGAAGCTGATCGCTCAGAATACCGGCACACTATCGGCCAGCTCAGGCATTGCATCAGCTCCTCCGGGCTATGCTCAGGGGGCTGCCCTACTGGCACCAGCGAAGGCCCCAGCGGCTAATGCGTCAGGCAATGCCTCCAACCCGTCGGCGGAGAAAAGAGCTACATCTATGCAATCTGAGCAAGTGACCGCTGCAAAAGCTACAGCACCGGTAGCCGCGGATGAGGTAAACAATACGAAAGATATGCGCACCAACACTGCAGTGGTGCAAAACGAAGCAGCCAGACCAGTGGCCCCCACCGAGACAAAAGCAGAAACAAAGAAAGAAAAGGCCAATACGACGGTGGCAGACAATATGAAAGAGGCCAGAGCGCTCTTTGATGCCGGAGACTTCAAGGAAGCGGGCAAAAAATATAACAAAGTGCTGTCTGACCAGCCGGAGAATATGGATGCGCTTTTCTTTGGCGGCATCTGTGAGTACAAGAACGGTAAACTAAAGCCGGCAGAAAAGAACTTTGACAAACTGCTCAAAGCAGGCCAGTATATAGACGGATCTAAGTGGTACAAAGCAAATGTACTGCTGGACCGCGGCAAAAAGGACGAGGCTAAACGGCTGCTCGAGCAGCTGACCACTACACCCAATCCGTACAAGGACAGGGCGGTAAAGAAATACGAAGAGATGCAGAAATAACCTACCAGCGGATCAGCGTACTAGCCCACATAAAGCCGCTGCCAAAAGCTGCCAGGCATACGAGGTCACCCTCTTTGACACGACCCTCTTCCCAAGCCTCAGTGAGTGCTATAGGTATAGAGCCTGCAGTCGTATTGCCGTATTTGTGAATGTTTGAGACTACCTGGTCATCACGAAGTCCCAGTTCTTTTTGTACCGCCTGAGTGATACGGGCATTGGCCTGGTGTGGTACGAAGATGTCTATATCGGACTCTTTCAGATTATTGGCGGTCAGCGCCTCACGGATCACCTCAGGGAAATACCTGACCGCGTGTTGGAAGACCATTTTGCCATTCATATACGGTAGCATGGAGCCATCATCTATCATAGCGTGTGTGATACGCTGTTTGCGTCTGCTGCCTATGTGCTCTACCATCAGCTCCTCGGCGTGCGTGCCATCTGAGTGCAGGTGTGTAGAGAGCAGGCCTTTGCCAGCTTCATCATGTGCCTCCAATAGCAGCGCGCCGGCACCATCGCCAAAGATCGCTGCCATATTGCGCCCACGGTCGCTTATCTCCATTACATTGGACTGTATCTCTGAGCCAATCACCAGTACCTTTTTGGCAAAACCAGTGCGGATATACTGATCAGCCAGGGAGAGTGCATATACGAAGCCACCGCACTGCTGCCGGATATCAAAGCACGGGATCTGCCTCAGGCCTAGCTCACGCTGGGCCAGCACACCACAGCCGGGAAAGTAATAATCCGGGCTCAGCGTGGCAAAGACCACCATATCTATGTCTTCCGGCTTGCGACCCGCACGATCCATAGCTATGCGGGCAGCCCTGGCCCCCATATTAGATACCGTATCCACCCCTTCTTTGAAAAAACGGCGCTCACGTATGCCTGTACGCTCCACTATCCACTCGTCAGAGGTGTCCATCTGTGCAGCGAGATCTGCATTGGTCACTATGGTCTCGGGCAGGTAGTAGCCCAGACCGGTCACTTTGCTATAAGGCATCGCTTACTTTTGCGTGAGGTATTTAGATGGTTCCTTTTTGAATTCATCTTTGCACTCGGTGCTGCAGAAGCCATACGTCTTGCCGTCATAGACCGCAGTATCTGCTATACCTCCGTCCTTTATAGGCATACCACATACCAGGTCCTTGGGCGCGCCCAGCTGGGCAGCCCGTATAGAGATGCCGGCCTGTGGTGCGGGAGCAGATATATCCTTGGCAGGTGCATTTTCCTTATTGCCGCAGGCGCTCATGATCAGGCCCGCCGCGCAGAATACGATTACATGAAGTGCTTTCATTTTATCTTCTGGTTTTATTGTTTGCAATGATTTTCACGGTTTC
>JAFDYP010000268.1 GCA_018267355.1 Bacteroidota bacterium | reverse complement strand
TATTTACCTGGCTGTATTCCCAAAACTGGGCAACAAGTATTTTGAATTTATAGTCAATGAGCAGCACTTTACGATAGCCACGGATACCAGCGACCTGGCCAACAATGTGAAAGTCTCAGGCTCTGAGGAAAACCAGATATTCTATGACGATATGCACTTCCTCAATAAAGAGCGCAAGGAAGGCGAAGCGCTCAATAATGCAATGAGGAATGAAAAAGACCCGGTCAAAAAAGAAGAGATCAGGCATAAACTGCAAGCAGTAGACTCCATCGTGACCAGTGAGAGGCTGAGGATCACAAAGGAGCACCCCAAGACTTTCTATGCAGCGATCATCAAGGCCATGGAGCCTGTGAAGCCAAAAGAGGCGCCACGCGATGCCGTAGGCCGCCTCAAGGTAGACTCAAACTGGGTATGGCGTGACTACAAAAACCGTTATTGGGATAATGTAAACCTAAATGATGACCGCCTGCTGCGCACACCCGTATTCCACAATAAACTCAAGGAATTTTACACTCGCACCATCATACAAATACCTGACTCTATCATAGAAGATGGTGATGCCCTGCTCAAGAAGATGCCGCCAAAGGGTGAACTCTTCAAGTACACCCTCGTGTATATGCTCAATGAGATGGCCAAGTCTAAGATCATGGGCTTTGACGCTGTATACGTACACCTGGTCAAGAACTACTACGCCAAAGGCTATACGCCGTGGGTAGACTCCGTGCAGCTGTACAAAATCACCGAGCGCGGCCGTATACTCGAGCCACTGCTCATAGGCAAGAAAGCACGCAATATCAACCTGGCAGACACTACGCTGAAGCAGATGCACTCACTGTATGATGTCAAGAATAAGTTCACTATCCTCTGCTTCTGGGATCCGGATTGCGGCCATTGCAAAAAGGAAGTGCCTAAACTGGTAGAGGCCTATCACAAGATGAAGAAGGAAGGTATAGACGTGGCTGTATATGCACCGTCCATCATGTCCATAGAGGAGTTTAAGAAATGGACGGACTTCATCCGTGAGCATGACCTGGACTGGATCAACGTAGCTGACCCATACCGCCAGAATAACTTCCGCTTTGAGTGGGATATACAGAGCACGCCACAGCTATACATACTGGATAGCAATAAGGTGATCAAAGCAAAGCGAATAGGCGCAGAGCAGGTAGAAGACTTTATCCGTCATGAAATAGACCCTGGCTATAAGCCTAAGTCACCTCCTATCATCCACGATGAGAACGAGGAGGAGCCGCACTAGTAGTGCCATTGTCTACAAATGCAAGCACTCAGCCTATCGTACGCACGCCGGCTGTGGATATTATAAAGATGTATAACATGTGCTGGTGACTGCTGCTTGTTAGCTTTGTAGACAAATTAATTTTATGTCTGACATGTACCCCACATGCAATCTGCTGATGATAGAAGACAACCCTGCCGATGTGCGCCTGATGATAGAGGCAATACGAGAGGCCGGATTGGATGAGATGACCACCACCAGGTATGCATATGATGGGGACGAAGCTTTCTCCATACTGGAGTCCGGGCACAATATGTGTGAGCCCTTCAGCATGATACTGCTGGATCTCAATATGCCTAAAGTAAACGGCAAAGAACTGCTGGCCAGAATCAAAGGAGATACACGCTTTGCTACTATTCCTGTATTTATCATGACCAACTCGGACTATAAGTACGACATGATAGACTGCTACAATCTCCGTGCAGATGCCTACATACAAAAGCCTACAGATTTCAAGAGATTGATAGACTTCTTTATCTCTGTGCGCCGCTCGCTCGAGATCAATCATCGCCTCTCAGTATTTCAGATAGAGAAGCGCTATGACGAGATGAGGGTAGCAGTATAGCTTACGCCTTCTCTCCTTCTTCCAGCTCTACATATACCCGTTCTACATTTCCCTTTAGCGGTGGGTTGTGCTTGCTCACCCGCACTTTAATCCATCCTATTTCGGGGAAGGCGGCTTTCACTGCATCCAGTATCCTTTTGCAGACGTGCTCTATGAGCTTGGAGTGGGCCTCCATCTCCACTTTGGTGATCTGGTAGATCTGCTCATAGTTGATGGTCTTATTGAGCTGGTCTGACTCGGCAGCCTCAGACAGATTGGTACGCAGGTAGATGTCTACTACATACTTGCCGCCCAGCACCTGCTCCTCCTTGTAGTAGCCATGATGGCTGTAAAACTGTAACCCCTCTACTCCTATCAGACCCATGAGATGATAATATGGAGTTAAAAATAGAACTTTATCCCTATTCGCAGCGCGAGTTTTGCCCCGCTACGGCATACACCCTACTCGTCACTATTTTTCTATCTTGCACCCGCAATAAACAGACAGAAGATCATGAAACAAGACCTCTATCAACACCACGACTACTACAATATAGACGACCTGCTCACTACAGAGCACAAGCTCATCCGCCAGAGCGTACAGGCATTTGTGAAAGAGAAAGTAAGCCCTATCATAGAGGACTACGCACAGCGTGCGGACTTTCCCCGCCATATAGTGAAAGAACTCGGAGAGATCGGAGCTTTCGGCCCTAGCATCCCTGCCCAGTATGGTGGCGGTGGCCTGGATGAGATCAGCTATGGCATCATCATGCAGGAGCTGGAGCGCGGTGACTCTGGTATCCGCTCTACAGCATCTGTACAGGGCTCGCTGGTCATGTATCCTATCTACAAATACGGCAGTGAGGAGCAGCGCTACAAGTACCTGCCTAAGCTAGCCAAGGGTGAACTCTTCGGCTGCTTTGGCCTCACAGAGCCTAACCACGGCTCTAACCCGGCAGGCATGGAGACACGCTTTGAAGATAAGGGCGACCACTACCTGCTGAATGGTGCCAAGATGTGGATCTCCAATGCACCCTATGCTGATATCGCCGTAGTATGGGCCAAGAATGAAAATGGTAAGATACGCGGCCTCATCGTAGAGCGCGGCATGGAGGGCTTCACGACACCTACCACGCATGGCAAATGGTCCCTGCGCGCCTCTATCACCGGCGAACTGGTATTTGACAATGTGAAGGTGCCGAAGGAAAAC
Organism: Bacteroidota bacterium; assembly: GCA_018267355.1. Taxonomy (GTDB): domain Bacteria; phylum Bacteroidota; class Bacteroidia; order Chitinophagales; family LD1; genus UBA1941. The sequence continues at coordinate 1,048 of JAFDYP010000268.1, read as the reverse complement.
CTGCTACCCAATGTAGAAGGTATCAAAGGACCGCTAGGCTGCCTCTCTACTGCCCGCTATGGTATAGCCTGGGGTGCGATAGGCGCAGCGCTGGATTGCTACGATACTGCCTTGCGCTATAGCAAGGAGCGCATCCAGTTTGGCAAGCCGATAGGGCAGTTTCAGCTGACGCAAAAGAAGCTGGCGGAGATGATCACAGAAATCACCAAGGCACAGCTCCTCGTATGGCGCCTCGGAGTACTAAAGAACGAAGGCCGTGCTACACCAGCCCAGATATCTATGGCCAAGCGGAATAGCTGCGATATGGCGCTCACTGTGGCCCGTACAGCCCGCCAGATACTCGGCGGCATGGGCATCACCGGAGAGTACCCTATCATGCGCCACCTGATGAACCTCGAGACAGTGGTCACCTACGAGGGCACACACGATGTCCACCTGCTCATCACCGGTATGGATGTGACAGGGCTGGATGCGTTTAAATAAGTACTAATCTACTATATTGCCCCGCTAATAATGTGGCAAAAAAGCTATATTAGAGCCAAAATTTACAAGCTATGAAACTATTATCCCAATTCTTCTTTGCATTGCTCTGCTAGGTAGTTCATGCAAAAAAGATTCTAGCGGCACCCCTTCTCAGGTAGGCTGCCAAACGAATCACACCTGCAATATCACTGTCACCAATACTCACGGAGACAGTTATTCAGTCAGGCTAAATGTCAATGGTTCTTATGCTAACTCAGGATACTTATCCGGGCATGATAGCAGGCCATTCAGTGTGAGCAGTGCCAGTGGTACAGTGACTATTATCGCTACTGAGGCATACGGCGTAGGCGGCACTAACCCTTTGGTTTTTACGCAAACGCTCAATGTGACAGATTGTGGTAGCTCTTCTTATAACTTTTAATCCCGGCAAATTGCTACAGTGATGCTTCAGGTACAGTCTTCTTCCTACCATTGAACTACAATGACAGGTGTGAATGCCTTGACAGATAATCTTATATGGCCTTAGGCTATAGCGACCACTCTGACTTCACAAACTAGACCAAGG
>JAFDYP010000267.1 GCA_018267355.1 Bacteroidota bacterium | reverse complement strand
TCAGTGAGCTACAGTTTCGCAAAACACTCCTGGATGGGGTCAATCAGTTTTCGCGCAGCGGAGCAGCCGATAAAAAACAGTGGGCGAGCTTTGCTAAAAATATCATGTACCAGAAAGGAGAAGTGCATGAAAAAGGCACTTATGATGCGGTAAACAAAAAGATAGCCCAGATAGAGAAGGCATGGAAAGTAGAAGCAGATCATGTTTTTTATATGGCTGTGACACCTGATTTCTTTGAGACTATAGCCCGCAAGCTCTATCAGGCCGGACTGGGCCGGGACAAGCAGCGTGACAAGATCGTGATAGAAAAACCTTTTGGCAGGGACCTGGATAGTGCGCGCAAGCTCAATAAACTGCTGCACTCTATGTATGATGAGTGCCAGATATACCGCATAGACCACTACCTGGGCAAGGAAACCGTGCAGAATATACTCGCCTTCCGCTTTGGCAATTTACTCTTCGAGCCACTGTGGAACCGCAACTTTATAGACCATGTACAGATCACCGTCTCAGAGCAGCTGGGTATAGAGAACCGCGGCAACTACTATGAGACTGCCGGTGCCCTGCGAGATATGATACAGAACCATATCCTGCAGCTCATGTGCCTGATAGCCATGGAGCCACCGGTATCATTTGAGGCAAACGAGGTGCGCAATCGTAAAGTAGATGTGATAAATGCTATACGCAAGATCGCAGAAAACGAAGTACACAATATATCTGTGCGGGGCCAATACAAAGAGGGCTGGATAGAAGGCAAGAAGGTGAAAGGCTACAGACAGGAGGCAGATGTGAAACCCAACTCAAGAATAGAGACATTTGCAGCGGTAAAGCTATTCATAGAAAACTGGCGCTGGCATGATGTGCCGTTTTATCTCCGTACCGGCAAGCGTATGAAGGAAACTACTTCGGCCATCACCATACAGTTTAAAGACGTGCCCCACAGATTGTTTCCATCCAAGGCGTCCGGCAGCTGGCCGCCAAACAGGCTGATCATGAATATACAGCCTCATATGGGTATCACACTGAGCTTTCAGGCGAAGCGGCCCGGCCTGGAGATGGTATTGGATCCGGTGGATATGGATTTTGACTATAAAGAAACCTATACAACAGGTACACCGGAGGCATATGAGACGCTGCTGCTGGATACGATGCAGGGAGATTCCACTTTGTTTATGAGAGCGGATCAGGTAGAGGCGGCATGGGCTGTCATGATGCCGATCATCAAGGTATGGGAAAATAACCCACCGGTCAGTTTCCCAAACTATACAGCAGGTACGCAGGGGCCCGAGGATGCAGAAGCGCTCATAGCGCGTGATGGCCACAATTGGTTGTAATACTCAGTATATGTCTACAAAGGGTTCGATAAAGGTCTTTGAGTCAGATAGCGCACTGGCCGCAGGTGTGGCAGACTTTATCATCAGTGACGCGCAGGCGGCCATAGCTGAGCGGGGGCGGTATAGCCTCGTGCTGTCCGGCGGCAATACTCCTGAGAGCCTCTTCAGGCTGCTGGCCAAGCCTCCATATGCGGATGCATTGGACTGGAGCAAAGTCCATATTTTCTGGGGAGATGAGCGTGCTGTACCATTGGATGATGAGCGTAACAATGCGCATGTAGCCATAAGCCTTTGGCTGGACAATATTTCGATACCTGCTGCGAATGTTCATCGCATACTTTCAGACATGCCTGCACAGCAGGCAGCGCGCGAGTATGAGGATACCATCAGGCAGTATTTTGCAGGAGGCCCTATTGCATTTGATCTTGTACTGCTGGGCCTGGGTCCCGATGGGCATACCGCATCTCTATTTCCTCACAGTCCCCTACTGGCAGAGAAGGATGCCATAGTGACAGCGGGCTATATCCCTGCTCAAGATATGGATCGTATCACTATGACTGTATCTCTGATCAATGATGCGCATAAGGTCGTATTTCTGGTAGCGGGCAAGGCTAAAGCTACCATACTGCAGCACGTGATACAGGATGCCCCGGCGCAGCATGTCTATCCTGCTAAAATGATAAACCCCCATAGCGGGGGTTTATATTGGTTTATAGACAGGGCGGCTGCTGCACAGCTATTATAATTATTTATCGTCTTCGCTATCAGCAAAGGGCCTGTTCACAGCCTTGATACCGACATATTCTATTTCTTTCTTGGTGATCTTGCCCATCAGGTCGGCATTGATGTCTTTAGATATCTCACGCTTGCGGCCCTTGAGTGCCTTCCAGCTCACATTTACTACGGTCCACTGCTCTTTGGTATAGTTGTCACGGTTGCTGTCTACCACCGCCACGAAGTGGTCATAGGCCGGCAGGATATTGGCTGCAGTGACATCTGTAAAGTCTGACCTCATGCCGTCCATAGCCAGCTGGCTCCTGATGGCATCCATACCTGCGAGGGCTTTCTTTTCTTCAGCCTTACGCTCAAAGTCCGCCTTATAGGCTTCCCAGTCGCTTACTGTCTGGTAGTATTGTGCGCGCATATCTGCATCCATTTTGGCAGTGTCCTGCTCGAGTTGTGCTTTCTTGGCTTCGTAAGATGCTTCCATGTCGTCCCATTTGCGGTCTGCATACTGATCTATGGAGTCCTTTTGATTTTGGATATAGGCTTTCAAGTCATCCATGTCTTTCTGGCGTTTAGCTTTCGCGCCATTAGCGCGTGATGAGAAGGTCAGTACCAGGACGATGAG
>JAFDYP010000266.1 GCA_018267355.1 Bacteroidota bacterium | reverse complement strand
CGGCATTCCGGGCCAATGGCGATATACCTGTGAAATACACCTGCGAGGGTGAAAATATAAGCCCGCCGCTGCTGATAGGCGAGGTGCCTGGCCATACCAAAAGCCTGGCAATAGTGGTGGACGATCCGGATGCGGATAAAAAGGTGGTGACCCACTGGATAGCCTGGAATATACCCGCTGATACCCGTATGATAAAAGAGGGTTCGCGGCCCGGCACACAAGGGAAAAACGAGCACGGTGAAAACCGCTATATGGGCCCCTGCCCGCCCAAAGGCCAGCATCACTATTTCTTTAAAATATATGCGCTGGACCAAATGCTCGACCTGAAGGAAGGATCCAGCAAGGAGGAACTGATAAAGGCGATGACAGGACACATACTGGCAGAAGGTGAGCTGGTGGGGCTATACGAGAAGCAGGCAAAAGCTAAGTAAATTGATAATTGACAATTGATAATTGAGAACGGGAGGCTGCGATGGAAGATAAAGAAATGATCATATTGACGGCGGATATCGTGATACGGCTGGCAGATGGATCTGTAGTGCTGGCCAAGCGCAAGAGCGAACCATACAAAGGCGAATGGGGCCTGCCCGGTGGCAAGATGGAAAGTGGCGAGACGATAGAGGCCGCAGCCATACGCGAGGCGAAAGAAGAGACAGGGCTGACCATAGCGCTGGACCATGTGATAGGTGTCTACTCTGATCCAGGCAGGGATCCGAGAGGGCGGTATGTGTCAGTAGCATTTCTGGCGCACCCAGTATCAGGTATGATGGAGGCGGGCTCTGACGCTGAGGACCTGGTGCTGACACGCGAGCCGGAGCAGTTTAACCTGGCCTTTGATCATGAGCGTATCGTGCAGGACTATGTGGCGCTGATGGCTGCCGAGAGATAGATATTTACCAAACCAGATAAATGTGAAATGATGGGACAAGATAAACTGACTGAGCAACTGATGGAGTGTGCTGCTACGTGTGACTACTGCTTTAGCGCCTGCCTGAATGAGGAGAATGTAATGATGATGACCCGATGTATCGAGCTGGACCGTGAGTGTGCGGATATCTGCCGCCTCACTGCGTCTATCCTGAGCCGCGACTCTGAGAATAAAGAAAGCTACCTGAAGCTATGCGCAGAGGTGTGCGAGGCCTGTGGGGATGAGTGCGGCAAGCATGACAATGACCACTGCCGCAAGTGCAGTAAGATGTGCAAGGAGTGTGCAGAGGCGTGTGGTGAGTTTCTGGAGGCGTAGTTTATTCACCACAAAAGCGAGGAAACGCAAATGAGGATAGAATGGATATCAGAACTATCGTGTGGAAGGACTATGCAGTGGAATGATGCCCGGCGATTAATTATTATACCTCGGGGTGTATGGGTAGGCGTATCATAAAGACGCAGCCGGCGGGTTGGTTGTCTTCTATCCAGATCTTGCCGCCCATATTATCTACGATCTTTTTGACGATGGTGAGGCCTATGCCTGAGCCGCTTTCTCCTCTGCGGCGCTCGAGGCGCTGGAAGATCTCAAAGACCTTTTGCCTGTATTGGTCCGCTATACCTATACCATTGTCGGCTACTGATATCTCTATGAACTGATCCTTTGCAGCGGCCTTGATCTGTATGACAGGCTGCGGGCTTTTATTGTACTTGATGCCATTGACCACGAGATTTTGAAATAACTGGAGTATCTGTGTACGGTCACCAGTGATGCGAGGCAATACCTCTGGCAGGAGTATGACGGCATTGCGGTCTTTTATGACCTGCTCCAGATTGAGTACTATCTCTGAGAATATGCTTGGCAGGTTGATCTCAGAGAGCTGGGCATTGCGATCTACCTTGGCCAGGCGCAGCAGGTCCGTGATCAGACGGTCCATACGCTTGCCGCCCATGATGGCAAAGGTGATGAAGTCTGTCTGCTCTGCTGTGAGGCTGCTGCCCAGGCTGCGCCGCAGCAGGTCCATGTAGGAGGTGATGGCACGCAGAGGCTCCCGCAGGTCATGCGAGGCTACCTGGGCAAACTGCTTCAGCTCATTATTGGATATCTCCAGCTTGCGCACATACATCTGTATCTCGTCGTGCTTCTGCTGCAGGAGCGCAGCCTCTTTTTCCTTGCGTTCGGTCTCAAATTCCTTGCGGGCTATGGTCAGGGCGCGCTCGCGCTCTACATTGTAGAAATCCTTGAGCCCGCTGCTGTGCTTTTTCTGAAAGAGCCAGGCGAGGGCATACTCCTGCATCTCGCCGTAGAAATTTCCCAGCTGGTCGTAGATCTCTGATAGCTCCCTTTTATTGTCCAGCTGCTCGAAGAGTTCTTCGGCCTTGAGCAGCTCAGATATGCCCTGGTCCCTGCGCCCAATTGCAAAAAGGGTTTTGCCCAGTATTTGCCGTGTCTTGGCAGTCTCATAGAGCATCTGATTCTGGTCGTAGTAGGCCAGTGCATCGTCCAGGTAGGTCAGTGCGCGGTCATACTCCCCGATCAGCAGGTGCAGCTCACAGAGGTTGGCTTTGGTCAGGGCTATGCTGTAGGGGTCATTCAGCTCCTGGTCTATCTCCAGCGCCTTGAAGAGGTACTCTATAGCCGCACTATACTCATGCCGCGCCTCCAGCACGCCGGCATAGGCTATGTAGCTCTTGGATAGTTTAAACTTATTATTGACCTCAGAGTAGAGGCTGATCGCATTGATGAGGTAGGCTTCGGCCTCCTTATTCTGCTCGGATACCAGGAGTACGGCCAGATTGTAATAAAAGGAACCGGCAAAGCTCTTTTGGCGGACATCCAGTGCATCGAGGCCCTCCAGCAGTTTGAGCCCGCGCATGTAGGCCTTGTGCGCGTCAAATGTATCTCCACGCATCTGGTGGGCATTGCCCAGGACCATATATATCTTGTAGCCTACATAGGGAGCGTCTTCCTCCTTGAGGTTTTGCAGTGCCTTATTGCTGATGGATATGGCTCTGCTGTAGTCGTTTTCTACCAGGCACTGGTAGAAGGCCTGTATATAGTGTGCGTAGGCCAGGTGCCTGCCATGGCGTGTCTGCTGGGCTATGGCCATGGCGCGGTCTGCCAGAGAGAGGGCTTCCTTTCTGCGGCGCTCTACCAGCTGCTCTGCCTCAAGGATCAGGTGCTCCAGATCGAGGGTATCATTGGTGACTATACTCATAGGGCGGGTCATTGACCGGGGCACATTAATTATTCTTCATAAATCCGCTCTGCAGCCATTGGCTGCCATCCCAGATAAAGGTGATGACCCCGGCATCAAGGACCTTATTATTGCCTGTGCTACTGATCCTGAGGTTGCTACCAGGGTTGAACATGATACCATTGCCGCTATTGACCTGCCTTACCATGATCATGAGCAGCTGGCCCGGTACGAGTCCATTGGTCAGTGAGATGACTGCACTAGAAGGGGAGACGCTACTACTGATCAGGAAGGAGCTGCGGTTGCTCACATCCAGGGTCGTATTGCCGCTGACGGATATCGCTGTATCCTGCAGTGCGAGGGCGCCATTGACCTGAGCGGCAGTGAGCGGCGCGGTGCCTGTGCCTATACCGAGATTGCCTGTCACAGTAGTGCTATGCGCGCTGATCCTAAGCCCTTCGCTACCGTTTTGCTTCAGCACCAGATCTGTAGAGTCATTAGTACCGATATAGGCATTGCCACCGATGTCGGCATTGCCACTGGTCAGCCAGGAGCTCTGAGGGGAGGATATGATGCTAGTATTGTCTACTGTGCTGATATTGAGTATGCCGGAGCGGTCATAGTTAACGGAGCCGACACCATTGCCCGATACGATAGCATAGGGCTGGCTGATGAGCTGGGCACTACCGGTAGGTACAAAATTAGACCCGCCGGAGATGTCCATGGCGGAGCTGAGGTATACTGGAGCAGATACCCATGGCACAGAGCCGATATTGCCATTCTGCACCAGCCCGCCACCCACTACAATGGTGAAAATACCAGCCGGAGAGGTGATGCCAGAGTTGATCTCTGTGTACACGGAAGGGCCTGTGGGGCTGCCCGTGGTAAGTGTAGCTCTCATAGTCACAAATGTATTGGCCACAGGATTGCCACTGCTATCAGTGACCTGAGTGGTATAGCTGAATTTTTGGGGGACACCGGTAGTCTGCGACCAACCGAGAAACAAATAGCAGGTAGCGAGGAGGGTTATGACGATTTTCTGAATAATGATTCTCATGCAAAGTATTTTTTGTGTATGGCGTATGGTGACGGGACTATAATGTATTTATTACCTGGATCTTGCGCGTGACCGGCGGCTGGCGGGTACCCGTACTGCTGATAAAGAAGAAGGTGACCAGATAAGATCCTGGCTGATAGCTGGCTGTATTG
>JAFDYP010000265.1 GCA_018267355.1 Bacteroidota bacterium | reverse complement strand
TTGAGGCCAGCCTGGATATTCATGGCATAAGTGGCCTTGCCGGCAAATACGGTGATCAGATTGGACGATGAGACGAAGAGCGGACCGGCACGCAAGCCGACACCCGCACCGAAGTTGCCATAATCATTGTAGGTCATCGGTATGTATACTCCTATCCACTTCCAGTCATAGCGCGGTGTGAGCATGATCGAGTTGGGATAGTGCACCTGGTTGCCATCCTTGGCAAACACCGGCGAGATCGTACCATTCAGGTTCAGACCGAGGCCTTTGTAGATCTCCCAGTCGAGGAAGAGGTTAAAACGTGTAGGCAGCCAGATCTTAAAATCGTTCTTGCTATCAGCTTTGAAGTTTGAAGGCAAGCTATGAAAAACACTGTCAAAGGTATGCACGTCAGTGATGCCTGAGTTGGCTATATCATACCCCTGTATATCGGCATAGTAGCTGCGCACATTGCCCGGCTTGGCAAATCGGACACGGCCTATATCTATGACCGAGAAGCCTGCTGCCAGTTTATATTTGTTCTTTCCATTCTCCCACCACTTCTTGCAGTCCATCTCATACTGGTACTTGTCCTTATCGGGACGCCATTCATATATGAGACCGAGGTCTGCAGCAAAAGATGGTTTGCTCAGGCCATTGAGCACATCGTTGATACCCGGGCTGTTATTGGATATGATGTCACTGTGACCATAGCTGATGTCGGAGTGATTGATGTCTATGGTGTCATAATTGCGGATGCGATAGTCGATATTTTTTGAGTAGGCGTAGCCACCCGCTATACCCACTATTACTTTGCCGGTCACGCCAGCCTTCAGCATATGCGCACCCTTGTCCAGTACTACGCGGGAGTAGGTGACATCAAAGTCTGCCCATGCCAGGCTGCGGATACCCAGATTCTGATTATTGAGGTGCAGATAGTTGAAGTGAGTAATAGAGTCGGCCTTGGTACCGAGACCAAAGTATGCGCTGCGTGCAAATGTCTCGCCCACACCATCTATGTTCACGATGCTATTGACATTCCACGATACGCCTATCGCATTTTTATTGTTATGATTCTTGCCAAATGAAAACATGAAGGACAACGGCCCCTGCACCTGCATGCCTACAAAGGCGCGCTTGGCATTGCCATTCAGGCGCTCACGCAAGTAGTCGCTCTGGAAGTTTGGATCATTGAACAGGTCATGATTAGTGATCGGCTTTGGGCTCATGCCGATATAGTTATTCTCCATGCCGAAGCCCATAGAGATCAGGTTGATATCTACGAGAAAACGGTTGTCTGCTATGGCAGGATTGTAGCTGATGTTTGACACGCCGCCAAACTGGCTGGCCTTGAGTACTTCATTGACCTGGGCGCGCAGTCCCAGCGAGAACAACAGCAGAATAACAAACGATAACTTGGGGAGGTAGTTTTTTCTCATGCAGTTTGGATTGATGGATAATGAGATGGTTTAGCAAATCCAATGCCAAAGCATGGCCTACATGCCTTGATATCAGACACTTTAAAGGTACATATTAAAAGTCCATCAGAAAATTTTTCTGATGTGACGTATCTCATCAGAAGAGATGAGAAAAGAGGCCATCCCGTAGCTTTGGCTCAAACCAGGTGCTCTTTGGCGGCATCACATTGCCAGAGTCTGCTATGTCCATCAGCTGCTGCAGTGAGACCGGGTATAGGGCAAAGGCAACTGCCATCTCACCACTATCTACACGGCGCTCCAGCTGGCCGAGGCCGCGTATACCGCCTACGAAGTCGATACGCTTGTCCGTGCGCTGGTCCTTGATACCAAAGAGCGGGTCGAGGACATTGTCCGAGAGAATAGAGACATCGAGGATGCCGATGGGGTCGGTGGTCCAGGTGCCGGCTTTCGCCGTGAGGCGGTACCACTGGCGGTCTATGTACATGGCGAAGTCATGCAGCCTGGCAGGCTTGGCCTGATCTGCACTGATCCCCGTGACCTCAAACTTGTCTGCGAGCTTTGCGAGCAACTGCTCTTTGGTCATGCCATTGAGGTCGCGGATCACACGGTTGTAGTCCATGATGGCTAGCTCATCTGCGGGGAAGAGGACAGAGAGAAAGTAGTTGTACTCTTCCTGACCCGTATGGTTTGGATTAGCCTCTTTTAGCTGCTTGCCCACCTTGGCGGCAGAGGCGGTGCGGTGATGGCCGTCAGCTATATACGTGTAGGGAATATCCTTGGCGAAGAAGCCTGTGATAGCTGCTATGTCCGCAGCGTTATCTATGACCCATACCTGGTGGCGGATGCCATCCTCAGCCGTGAAGTCATTGACCGGGGTGCCGGCTACGGTGCGGGCTATGATCTCCTTCACCCCTGTGTGAGACGGGTATGTGAGGAAGATGGGGCCGACGTGCGCCTTGACAGCCTTCATGTGGTCTATGCGGTCCTGCTCCTTCTCGGGGCGGGTGTACTCGTGCTTCTTGATCACATCAGCGAAGTAGTCCTCTATGGAGCTACAGGCTACGAGGCCTACCTGACGGCGGCCGGCCATGGTCTGGGCATAGATGTAGAGGTAGTCGCCGGCGTCCTGCACCAGCGTGCCATCTGCTATGAAGCCCTGAAAGGCGCGGGCAGCCTGGTCATAGACCTGCTGACTGTGGTCGTCAGTACCCTCGGGCAGGTCTATCTCGGCGCGACTGACGTGGAGGAACGAGTGTGCATTGCCAGAGGCCATCTGGCGGGCCTCGGCTGTGTTCATGACGTCGTAGGGTAGCGTGGCTACCTGAGCGGCGAGGGCCGGGGCAGGGCGCAGAGCGCGGAAGGGTCTAATGATGGCCATGGAGGTCTATGGTTTAGTGGGGGCAAAGGTAGTAATGTCTGTGAGAGCGACGGGGGACGGAGGGCGGAGGACGAGGGTAACAGCCTCCCGGTGGGCAAGTTTTTCGACTATGGAGTAAAGTGGTGGTGCGGGTTTGAGAGGGGGGTAGTTGAGGAGGAGTGAGGGTCGGTAGTGGCCGGTCGCGACCGGCCACTACAGCTGAGGGCAGGGCAAGTTTTTCGACTATGGAGTGAAGTGGTGGCGGAGGTTTGAGAGGGGGGCAGTTGAGGAGGAGTGAGGGTCGGTAGTGGCCGGCCGCGACGGCCACTACAGCTGAGGGCCGGGCAAGTTTTTCGACTATGGAATGAAAATGAAGTGGTGGCGCGGGTTTGAGAGGAGCAGTTGTAGGGGCAGGATTGATAGGGACAGGTCGCGACCTGTCCCTACGGCTGAGTGAGCAAGTTTTTGATAGCCAATGCATTACATAGCTGTGGTCATAGCATTTTCATGCAATACCTTGATAGACAGCTATAAATAAGTGGAAAGAGGCCGATGGCCGGTACAATAAGACAGCGGAAGCGCGGTCGGAAAACTTAGTTCAGCCTTGGCTCCTTGGAGACAAAGAGGAAGGTGAGGCCGATAGAGAGCAGCAGAAAGGTGATCACTGCAGCCGGGCCGTAGCCTGTCTCAAAGAAAGAGAGGTGCTTGGCCGGGTCATTGTACTCGAGATAGGCAGAGCTATTCATATAAAGCATAGTGACTACTGCCAGCATGATGAATCCGATGATCGTAAAAATACCGCCTATTACCTTTGACATGACATTTTTGATTTACTGTGCGAATCTAGGGGAAAAAGTGAAAAGGCAAAACGGGAAAATGCAAAAATCGGGGGTGAA
>JAFDYP010000264.1 GCA_018267355.1 Bacteroidota bacterium | reverse complement strand
ATCGTTGGCCAGAATATCCTGAACACGATGAAATTTGGCTGGTATGTCAATACAGCTAATCTTCACACAAATGGTACCTGGCAGAATTACAATCGCGCTGTTTACATCACACTCACCTACCGCTTTGGCAAGGACACCAAACCTATCCAGCGTAGGGATATCGAGGAAAATAGCCGACTGGGCGGTGGTGGTGGAAAATCGAAGTAAGATCGCATTTTCAGACTACTGATGCCCTATTGTTTCTTCCCATGCGTTTGTAGGAATGCAGCTCCCTGCGGGGAGAACGCATTGACATACTCTTTGTTATTCTTGTCAAAGATGAGGTAGCCGGAACTGTCACCGGAGAAGTACATCTTGCCTGTCAGATACTCCGCACCGTTACGCGTCCACATGATGATACCATCCTGTTTGACTTTAGGGTCCTTCTGGGCCGGATATGGTGACACAAAGTTGGCAAAGAAGCGTACATTCCGGTTATCCAGAGACATACTGGCTGAAGAGGTAAAGAAAGTAACATCTATGCCTGTGCAGGAGTCCGCGAGGCCCTTATATAAAGGCGCAGGCAGAGCATTTGGTCTTGCGGCAGGTTTGGTCTGTGCCATGGCGGGCCAAATGATGATCAGGGCGGAAAGAGTACAAAAGTATTTCATGGCGTTGGCTTTTCAAATACAATACCAAGTATAGCGAAAATGTAGCTGAGCTTAGTCAGCAGCCTTGCAGTTTATATTATTTAACTTGCAGTATGGATAGTTTCACCCCCGTAGCAGATTCTGTATTCTCTTTTCTAGAGATACATGAGAGCCATATGCCTGATGCAGGCGATGAGGCTACACGCTTTTGGGAGCTGCGCAAGGTCCTGATCCGCCGCATAGAGGAACTGATAGACAAGGATACAGAGAAACTCATGTGGGTACTGTACCGCATTGATGTCAGCGAGCAGAAAGTCAAAGAAGCCCTCGCCGCCAGCACCTCGGCCAATCACGCCGAGGTAATAGCTGATCTCATCATAGCCAGGCAGATAGAGAAAGTCAAGACGCGCGCGGAACACAGTCAGGGAGGTCCGGACTGGAGCTTTGATGTGTAGCAGTTATACAGTTTAGGGTATTAGTTTTAAGTTTGGCGCAAAAGATAAGTATGTCCAGAGCAAATGATCCGTCACTGCGGAGCTGGGTAGAGGTGAAGGCCGGTAGCGATTTCCCGATACAGAATTTACCATTTGGCATTTTCAAAACAGCTTCAGGCCGGGCTCGTGCCGGAGTGGCCATAGGTGATCAGATATTAGATCTGGAAGCGGTAGCAGTAGCGGGCCTGCTGGATGGGATCATCTTTGACAAAAATGTACTCTCCTCAGATACACTCAATAGCTTTATAGCACTGGGCAAGCACATCACTAATAGCGTGCGTGAGCGCGTATCGGACCTGCTCAATGTGACCAACCATGAGATGCAAGGCAATGAAGAGCTGAAGGCAAAAGTACTGGTACCGCAGAGTGAAGCTACTATGCTCATGCCGGTCCATGTGCCAAACTATACAGACTTCTACTCCAGCCGCGAGCACGCTACGAATGTCGGCACCATGTTTCGCGATCCTAATAATGCGCTGCTACCAAACTGGCTGCACCTGCCCGTAGGCTATCATGGCCGTGCATCATCTATCGTGGTATCCGGCACCACGATACATAGACCTAAGGGCCAGACCAAAACAGATGCAGAAGAGAAGCCATCCTTTGGCCCTACCAAGTCCTTAGATTTTGAATTAGAAATTGCCTTCATCACAGGCAAGGGAACTCAGCTCGGGGAATCTATCGCACCAGATGAGGCAGAGCAGCATATCTTTGGTCTCGTGCTATTTAATGATTGGAGCGCCCGCGATGTCCAGCGCTGGGAGTATGTGCCACTGGGACCATTCCTGGCCAAGAACTTCGGCTCTACTATTTCACCATGGATCGTCACACTGGAGGCGCTGGAGCCATACAAAGTTAGTGGCCCGATACAAGACCCGGAGGTGCTGCCTTATCTGCAATACCACGGCAACCGCAACTATGACCTGCACCTGGATGTAGAGATCACTACCAAAGGCGGTGATACTAAGACCGTAAGCCGGTCCAACTTCAAATACATGTACTGGAATATGTGCCAGCAACTGGCGCATCACACTGTGAATGGCTGCAACATCTGCGTAGGGGATATGTATGCCAGCGGTACGATATCAGGTCCGGACACCGGCTCCTATGGCTCCATGCTGGAGCTGACCTGGGGTGGCAAAAACCCGATCCAGATGCCTGATGGCACAGAGCGCAAGTTCATACAGGATGGAGATACGGTGACGATGACCGGCTATGCGGAGAAAGATGGCGTACGCATCGGTTTTGGGCAGTGCAGCGGTACTATAGTAGCATAGGGCAAAGGCGCTTATGCACCCTTAGGTCCCTGATAGTTGCCGCCACCTTTATGGCCGCCGCTCTTGCCATACCACTTCTTCTTTTTGAATCCGCCGCTGTTGGCATTCTTTGGTCCACCATTACCATGCTTCGGTCCACTATTCTGTGATTGGCCACCACCCTTGTGAGAGGTACCCGTCTTTTGTGACGAGCCGCGGTTAGGCGCTTGAGCAGTCTTGATACCCATACCAGCCAGCGGATATGGATGCGCCTCTATTACCGGTACCTGTTTGCCTATCAGCTTATTGATGTCGCGCAGGTATTCTGCTTCTTCCTCATCGCAAAACGACAAGGCTATACCACTCGCACCTGCGCGACCCGTACGGCCTATGCGGTGTACGTATGTCTCAGGTACATTCGGCAGCTCATAGTTGATCACGTGAGATAGCTCCTCTACATCTATACCACGTGCGGCGATATCAGTAGCCACCAGTACGCGGGTAGCGCCTGATTTGAAATTATTCAATGCCAGCTGGCGGGCGCTCTGAGATTTATTACCGTGTATCGCCTGTGCCTTGATGCCTGACTTCGTCAGGTTCTTCATCACCTTGTCCGCACCATGCTTCGTACGGGTAAAAACCAGTACACTCTTGATAGCAGTGTCCTTGAGTATATGATGCAGCAGTGCATTCTTATCATTGCGCGCTACGAAAAAGACGCCTTGCTGTACTTTCTCAGCGGTAGAGGACACAGGTGTCACTTCTACTTTCACCGGCTCGTGCAGGATGCTGTCAGCCAGCTTCTGTATCTCAGGCGGCATGGTAGCGGAGAAAAATAGCGTCTGCCTCTTGGCAGGCAGCTTCGCTATCACACGCTTCACATCATGTATGAATCCCATATCCAGCATACGGTCTGCCTCATCCAGCACAAATATCTTGAGGTGCTGCAGGTGTACATAGCCTTGGTTCATCAGGTCGAGCAGGCGGCCTGGTGTAGCGATCAGGATGTCTACGCCTGATTTCAATGCAGAGACCTGAGGTGCCTGTCCTACACCACCGAAGATGACGGTATGCTTCAGGCCTGTGTGTTTGCCATAGGCAGTGAAGCTCTCTCCTATCTGTATAGCCAGCTCACGCGTAGGTGTCAGTATGAGTGAACGTATCTCACGCTTAGTCGCGCCGGGCTTCTCTGCATGCAGCAGTTGCAGTATCGGTATGGCAAAGGCGGCCGTCTTGCCGGTGCCGGTCTGTGCACAGCCCAGCACATCGCGCTGCTGTAGCGTGAGTGGTATAGATTGCGCCTGTATAGGTGTAGGAGTCGTATATCCTTCTGTCTGCAGTGCACGGAGGATCGGCTCTATGAGATTAAGTTCTTGAAATGTCATGTATAAAATTAGGGGCGCAAAGGTACGGATAAATAAGCACAATGGCTTTGCAGGCCCTGCCGGCAAAGTTTCAGCTGGCTAAACTGCTGATGACGAGGAGGACGGCTTACACTAAACATCTTCCTATATTCGCCACCATAATAAGAGAGACATCATGCAGTTTGCCCCCAAAGATCTGACCCCTGCTAAGCTTCACGAGCACCTGCTCAGTGCTGTAGCACCGCGGCCCATCGCCTTTGTTTCCACTATAGATAAGGAGGGCAATGTCAACCTCGCGCCCTTCAGCTTCTTCAACGTCTTTGGGTCCAATCCGCCGGTGATGATCTTCTCTCCTGCGCGCTCAGGACGCACCGGCGCTACCAAGAATACGCACGACAATGTAAAGGAGATAGCAGAGTGTGTGGTCAATATCGCGCACTATGATATGCTCTACCAGATGAACCTCGCAGCAGGTATGTACCCAAAGGGCATTGATGAGTTTACAAAGTCAGGACTCACACCTGTGCCCTCTGTGATGGTCCGGGCGCCACGTGTGGGAGAGTCATTCGTGAGCTTTGAGTGCAAGGTGACGAATGTGATAGAGACAGGACGAAACGGTGGGGCGGGCAACCTGATCGTGTGCGAAGTACTCATGATACACATAGCTGACCAGGTGCTAGATGCTGAGGGCAGTATAGATCCGCTGCACATGAACTACATAGCGCGCATGGGCAAGCAGAGCTGGTGCCGCGTAGGTGAGGACAATATCTTTCAGGTGCCGGGCTTCAAGATGGCAAATGAACTGGGTATCGGCTTTGAGGCTTTGCCCGAAGGGATCAGGCACTCTAAATACCTCACAGGAAATGATCTCGCACAGCTGGCTGCTTCAGATAAAATACCTTCTGAAAAGGAACTCTTTGAGATGCGTAATGTGCCGGAGGTACAACTGATAGTAGACAAGTATGGTCATGATTTCAGCGCGTTTGAAAAGGAAATGCACCTGCTGGCACAGCAGGAGATAGCCCAGGACAATATCTGGCTGGCATGGAAAGTGCTCATGGTAGTAGAGTACACGCGTGAAGGTATGGAAGAACAATCCTGAACCGTCATCGTAAACTATTTCAAGAAAGGTTTTAACTTCCCGATATGAATTTCAGGACATTAGCGCTCCACAATATGCTGCGCCTGTATAAGAATATAGGCCAGAGCGCGTATAATAATCCCAAGCTCGCCAGAGCTGCCTTTGAGCGGCTCACTGACTTGCTGCCCAGCAAGCTCGATACCTGCACCTATGAGGAGCTAATGATAGGAGACACTCCTGCCGAGTGGATCACCCCAAAGAAGGGCGCCTCGTCTGACCGCGTACTACTCTTCATACACGGTGGCGGCTACGCTACAGGCTCTATCCGCACTCACCGTGCGCTGGCCTCTCAGATAGCTGTCCATGCGGGCCTGCGCGCACTTTCCATAGACTACAAGCTCGCCCCGGAGCATCGCTTTCCTACGCAGATCAATGAAGCTGTTGCAGCTTACAAATTTCTGATAAAGCAGGGCTACAAACCGCATCAGATAGCCATAGGGGGAGAGTCTGCCGGTGCAGGCCTCTCCGCCGGCACGCTGCTCTACCTGCGCGATCATAATGTTCCGCTGCCTGCCTGCGCTATACTCATGTCACCATGGCTGGACCTCACCGCATCCGGCAGTACCATAGAGGGTAATAAGCACAAAGATCCGATGGTGCCATACAAAGGCATACCGCTCTGGGCGCAGAACTACGCCGGGCCAGACCACCTCACCGATCCCTATGCCTCTCCGCTTTTTGGTGACCTGCATGGCCTCTGCCCTATCTACATACAGGTAGGAGAGTGCGAGATACTACTGTCTGACTCTACACGGTTTGCCGACAAGGCTAAACTCGCTGGCGTAGACATAGTAGATGAGGTGTGGCCCAATATGTTTCATGCATGGCAGGGCTTCTGGATGGTGATGCCGGAGGGGATGGCAGCCATAGAGAAGCTATCAGGTTATATCAGAGAGAAACTGGATGCAGCTAAACCACGCCGTAAGGCTAACACTAAATCCAAAGCTGCATGATCCTTTTATGGTTTATCAAATGGATGATACGCTATGTGCAGCGCAAGGCTGACTGGCGCAATATAGCCCGAGTACGCGCTGGCTTTGAGAAGATAGGCCGGCGCTTTGACTTTCGCAGCCGCAAGTGCCGCTATGAGGCTTTCACCATAGATGGTATGCAGGCGGAGTGGCTCATACCACTGGCTCCGCATGATGATAGCAAGGCACTACTTTACTTTCACGGAGGTGGCTATGCCGCTGGGTCTATCAATACACACCGCCCACATATCTCACAGGTGGCCCGCCTGGCCAATGTGCGCACCCTGATGATAAACTACCGGCTCGCGCCGGAAAACAAATTCCCGGCACCGATAGAGGATGCGGTCAAAGCCTATGACTACCTGCTGACGCAAGACTACAAGCCCGAGCACATCGCCTTTGGCGGAGACTCTGCCGGTGGCGGCATCACACTCGGCACGCTGCTCTGGCTGCGCGACCATCAGCGTCCGCTGCCGCAGTGCGCTATCTGCCTGTCACCATGGACCGACCTGACACATACCGGAGGCTCTTTTGCAGCGAATGATAAAATAGAACCGATGCTCATAGCCGAGGCCATGCCCCACTGGGCTGCTAACTATATGGGCGATGCCGACCTCAGGAATCCGTATGCCTCACCGCTTTTTGGTGATCTGCATGGGCTACCTCCTATTTATATACAGGTAGGTACAGCAGAGCTGCTACTAGATGATTCGCTCCGCTTTGCCGCCAAGGCAAAAGAAGCGGGTGTCGATGTCAGCATAGACGTATATGAGGGCTTCTTCCATGTCTTCCAGGCTTTCTTTATGATCCTGCCTACTGCCCGTCGGGCCAATAAAAAGCTGGCAGCTTATATCGGTTCGCGCCTCGGAGCTTGATTAGATTTACTATTTTGCGCAGGCATTTCCCGTACTATAATCTCCTTCTCATATGAGCATGAATATCCTGCTGCTTGGTTCCGGTGGACGCGAACATGCGTTAGCCTGGAAGATCTCTCAAAGCCCGCTGTGCAAACAACTCTTTGTAGCCCCCGGCAATGCCGGCACCGCCCTCTGCGGAGACAATGTACCGATAGGGGTCAATGACTTTCCGGCAATAGAGCAACTGGTGACAGAGCGCAATATCGAGATGGTAGTAGTAGGCCCTGAGGATCCACTGGTCAATGGTATCTACGATTACTTCCAGTCTAAGGAGCACCTGAAGAAGATCAATGTGATAGGCCCGTCTAAGGAAGCAGCACAACTAGAGGGTAGCAAGGCTTACTGCAAGAAGTTTATGATGCGGCATGGAATCCCTACAGCTGCATATAGGGAGTTTGACGGTGGCAATCTGGAAGAAGGCATCGCCTATATAGATACGCAGGAAGCGCCGATAGTGCTCAAGGCTGATGGCCTCGCAGCAGGCAAGGGTGTACTGATACTCCAGTCTAAAGAGGAAGCTAAGAAAGAGCTCCGCGAGATGATAGCCAATGCGAAGTTTGGCAAGGCATCGAGCCGTGTGGTGATAGAACAGTTCCTGGATGGGATAGAGTTCTCAGTGTTTGTGATCACTGATGGCAAGGACTACCTGCTCCTGCCAGATGCCAAGGACTATAAGCGGATAGGCGAAGGGGATACGGGTCTCAATACGGGCGGTATGGGCGCTATCACGCCGGTGCCATTCTGCGATGAGGAGCTGATGCAGAAGGTCAAAGAACGTATCATCGATCCGACCATAGCGGGATTTGACAAAGACGGCCTGGTCTACCACGGCTTCGTCTTCTTCGGCCTGATCAAAGTGAAAGGTGAACCATGGGTGATAGAGTACAACTGCCGCATGGGTGACCCCGAGACGGAGGTAGTGATGCCTCGACTGAAGTCTGACCTGGTGCAGCACCTCCGCGCTGTAGGCAATGGTACACTCTCTCAGGAGAAGGCTGAGTTTAACGAGCATACAGTCTGCACGGTGATAGCGGCCTCAGGGGGCTATCCGGAGGACTACGAGAAGAACAAGAAGATCACCGGGCTTGAAGCTGCTGGGGGTGATACGATCGTCTTTCACGCGGGCACCCGTCAGTCAGGTCAGGATGTATTTACCAATGGTGGCCGCGTGCTCGCCGTTACGTCCTTTGGCGATAGCATCAGTGATGCCGTAGCTAAGTCTAACACTACACTTGAGAAGATACAGTATGAGAAGAAGTACTATCGCAGGGATATAGGTTACGAGTTTAAATAGACTTTATACCTATGAAAACCATCCTTCTTGCTCTACTGCTGATCTGCATGGCCTCCGATACTTTCGCTCAGGCTTTCCCTTCCGAGAAAGACATTTATGACTTTATGCAGATGGTCGTAAAAGATCAAAAGCTATTCAAAGGATTGTATTTGGATTCATCACCAGCCCTTGATTGTAGTACCATTGATGACAGCTCATATTTATACACTTTGGATGCATCATTAGTACCATTAAGGGAAGCTGACAAGAAGATTCATGACACTTGTATGGTTAGGCTATGGGGCAATTCTGATATAGCCCTCAAACGTTTCTCTTTCACACTTGGTGCTGTCATTCCATCAGTTTTGAGTAAGGATGACATCGCATACATGCTCGCGCAAAGAGCACATTTAACCGCATTCAAGTGGAACGGGACGAGGCTTGGATTCAATAAGACTGCCACCTATAATTACTATTATATTTCAGCACCAGTATTTTCAGTAGACAAAGCAAAAGCCATTCTCAAAATTGAAGAGCTATGTCCAGGCCTGTGTGGTCAAGGCCACACGATTTTATATACTAAAAAGGATGGCACCTGGACAGCAGAAATTGGGGCAACATGGTATCATTAAGTCCTTACTCCTTTGGGATATAGTTTTCCCAATACCAAGGCGTGAAGGTATCGGCAATAGATGCCTCGAGTAGCGCCTTGAAGATACTCTCCCCATTATCACTATTGGTCATGATGATCACGCCTACATCCTGATCGGGATAGGCAATGCAGTAATGCTGGAAGCCACTCACACGGCCCTCTTTGAAGAACGTCGGGCCATATGGCGTCTTCATCAGCACCCAGCCAAGACCATAGCTGAGTTCTATCTTGTCATTGTCTGCCACCTCTATGTTGCTATTAGCGCCGAACTGCTGCTTTGACTTGAGTCTCAGCTGCGGGGTGAACATCTCTTTATAGCTCGACTTCTTTAGTCCTCGCTCCTGCATCACGTAGCCGAAGAAGTGGCTGTAGTCATCCAGCGTGGTGCGCATGCTCGCAGAGCAGTCTATATCAGAGTCCATGCGCAGCGCATAAGGGTTGCCATTACCATCATGGCCATAGGCCAGGTGTGGCAGCATATGCTCCCGCAGCATAAAGCTACTATGAGTCATATGCATAGGGTGAAAGACCTTCTGCTCACACAGCTGCTCCAGTGTGCGCCCGGTGACCTGCTCTATCACAAACTGCAGCAGGCACATACCCTCGCCGGAGTAGCTGTACTTAGTACCCGGCTCAAAGAGGATGCGCAGCCGGCCATCGGGGTAGTCGCTGCGGTAGTTGGGCAGGCCGGAGGTATGGTCCAGGCACATGCGGGCTGTGATGCGCTGGTAGCGGGTATCAGTGTGCAGGTCGGAGTAGCCCTTGCCTGCTCCCAGCTGATACTCGGGTAGTGGCTTGGTGAGATAGCGGACCAGTGGGGTATCAAGGTCTATCGCTCCTGACTCTACCACCTTCATAGCGATATAGGCAAAGACCGTCTTGCTAAAGGAGGCACTATATAGTACGCTGGCCGTAGTGAGAGGCACTTTGGTCTGTGCATTAGCATAGCCGAAGGCCTTGTGATAGACGGGGGTGTTCTTATTGAAGACTGCGATGCAGAGGCCGGGCACGTTGGCGCGGCGCATGAGATAGGCGATGCGGTGATCGAGCGAGTCTGCTGTGATATGGCTGCCATCTATACGGGCTATGTGCTGGGCCGGGGCCACAGACACCAGGAGCAGTGCGATAGATAGGATGCTGAGCGGGAGCCTCATACCATAAGGATACGACAAATATCGCGCCCTCGTATGCGTGGCTACTGATGGCTAGCGCATAGAGTCGCGCTCGGCCTTGGCGGCGCGGATCATCTCGGGGTAGCCCATACCCTGCGCCAAAGCACTGATAGCGCGGGCTATGCGGGCGGCTTTGGTCTGCTCGGTCTTAGCGGAGTCGATCCACTTGGAGAAGTAGTTCTGGTGGCCTTTGGCCAGGCTATCGAAGTGGGCCCGGGCCTTTGGCTCATCAGCCAGGCAGTCCATAAACTCCCCATTCATGACCTGCTCGGCAAGGTCTTCCTCAAGGCTGAGGGTGAGCCTCGCGCCTTTGCGCTTGCCGGTACCCCGCCGCATGTCGGCATTGAGGGGGATGATGAAGGAGCCGTCTCCCATGGGGATGAGCGCCACCCTGGAGATAGGGTAGTCGTCCAGCTTGCCCTTCACTCGGAAGGACTGCCTGTTGCCCGGCTTGAGCTTTAGGGCGACCTCCTCGGGGACGGTGACGTAGGTCCAGCCGGTCTTCTCGCCCTGCTGGTCGAACTTGTCTATCGTGGCAGTGAAGCGTACCATGAGGGCTAAGATAGCCAATCCCGCTGAGGCGACGGGTGTCTACCGGCCGGTGGCGGGGCAAGTTTTTCGACTGAGCGGGGGTGAGGGGGCGTGGGGCGGAGGGTGAGAGGCGAAGGGGCCGGCCGGCGGGGCTGGGTGGGTTGTTGAGGGGCAAGTTTTCCGACTATGGAGCATCTAGGTGGGGCAAGTTTTTCGACTGAGGGGGGGTGGTGAGTGAGTATGCTCACAATTAACTAATTAATTGATTTTCAGTGTGTTGTTGAGTTTCAGAGGTTCGCTATGGTTGGCACCTGTCGGATTATCGTGAAAGCAAAGACAGAGGTTGGGTACCAGTTAGAACCT
>JAFDYP010000263.1 GCA_018267355.1 Bacteroidota bacterium | reverse complement strand
GTGGCACCTACAGAGTCTATCCGCAAGGTGGCCAAGACCTTTTATGACAGCAAGATCCAGTGCCTGCCGGTGGTAGACAATGGTACGCTGGTGGGTATCACCACTGTCAAGGATCTCGCGCAGCTAGTAGCATACTACGGATAGTCATCATGGAGATCAGAATATTCCGCCAGGCTGATCCCGAGTACCTGCTGTCACTGCTATTGCGCTACAGGATACTGCGTATACCACTCGGCCTGACTTTCAGCGTGGCAGATCTGGCGCGCGACAAGGCAGACGTGCATATAGGTGCCTTTAGCGGAGAGGAGATACTGGCCACACTGACCCTGACCGACTCTGGCCATGGCGCCCTGCAGATGCGCCAGGTAGCAGTAGATGATGCCGTACAGGGTCGCGGCATAGGCAAGGCGCTCGCACTCTACGCAGAGGAATACGCAAAGAAGGAGGGTTTCACACTGATGCACTGCCATGCACGTGCGGTGGCTGCTCCATTCTACAAAGCGCTGGGGTATGAGACTATAGGAGATGAGTTCGTCGAGGTAGGTATACCGCACTATCACATGCAGAAGAGGCTGGGCGCTGTGCTTTAGCTGCCAAAGTTGAATACCACCTTGAGATTTACCCTGCGGCCCGTCAGGTTGTTGGGCACTGCATATTGATTATTATAGAAATCCTTGATCCATAGATAGGATACTACATTCTGGATGTCAAAGATATTGAGCACATCCAGACTGAGCCACACAGATTTGAAGGCCTTACTGGCTTTAGTCGGTTTCTTAGCCCATTTAGGGTTCCAAAGCTGCGCCGCAAACCCCATGTCTACACGCTTGTAGAAAGGCAGGGTAAACTTAGGAGTATAGTAATCGGTAGTGGGTGATTTGACCGGCAGGCCGGAGCCAAATGCAAGGTTCAGGTTAAAGCGGATGAACGGCCACTTTGGTATATAATCCTGAAAGAACAGATTGAAGGTCACGAGTTGATTGGTAGGCCGCGGTTGCCACCCTACAGATCGCGTCACTGTATCTACGATCGTAGGTTTGGTGACGCTATTTACCACCCCTACTTCCTTGCCTGCAGAGTCGAGATAGGCTGTTTGGGTAGCTCCCTGCACCATATTCTGTGTATTCATGAGGGAGAGGCTGATCCAGGACTCGGCCCCTTCGGCCAGCTCGCCATTCAGGCGCATATCTACACCGGCGGCATAGCCCTTGGCATTATTCTGGCCGGAGTAGCGGATCAGTGTATTGTCATAGTCAAAGGACACAATATCCCATAGGTACTTATAGTATCCCTCCATCACAAAGCTGAATGGACGACCCCAGGCTTTGAAGGCATAGTTGAAGCCGATCACCGCGTGGGCGGATTTCTGCGCACGCAGGTGCGTATTCACATGGCCGGCCGAGTCGCGCATCTCCCTGTAGAACGGAGGCTGGTAGTAGAGACCACCGGCAAAGGTCAGGATGATATCTTTTTTGACGGATGGCTTGATGGAAAGCTGTGCGCGTGGCGTCACTATAGGCTCTTTATTGGCATCCCAGTACTGGAAGCGTACACCGTAGTTCAGGCTGAAGCGCGAAGTGTCTCCAAACCTCCAGGTGTCCTGGATGAATGCATTGACCCGATTGCTACTCAGGTGAAATGTACTTTTGAGCAGGCGGTCCATACCTATCACGGCGTAGTCATTCAGCGGTACGCTATCACCATAGAAATTCTTTTGCCCGGCGGCTGTGAATGGCAGCGAATAACCTGCCGAGTCCAGCCTGTCCCACTCAGAGAGCTTGTCCTGTATTTCTTCGTGCTTGTAGTCCAGGCCCCACTGTACATTATGATGTTTCGCAAACCATGAACCGCGTGTAGCCGCAGTATAGACATCTATGTAGAGTGTATTGCGCCCCCAGTTTTGTATGCCACCTATACCACTGTAGTTGGTCACCTGGCCATAGTTGCTCTTGCTGGGGTCACTCTCTACATCACCTATGCGGTAGTCTGCCAGTATATCAAAGTTCTCGTGCTCCAGGTCGTTATAAACTGACCCGAGAAATTTGATCTTCAGGTTTTCTTTCGGCTTCAGCACCAGAGAGAGGCCATTGGTCACTGCCATAAAGTTATCCAGCTCCTGCCCCTCAAAGGCCATCTCCAGTTGCTTTACAGTGCTCACGGTGCCAAACTTCGTAGTGCGGTCATCAGGTATGAACTTGAACTGATTGCGCGCTACATTGCTGATGATCTCCAGTGAGACCTGGCTGCTGATATTAGTAGTAGCAAAGAACTGCGCATCTATGAAGCTAGGCGAATATTGGCCTTTGGTATCCAGCGTGCCGAGTATGTACTGGCTGCTTTTTTGCCTGATACCAAATAGGAAGGAAAATTTGCGAGGGTCTTTTGAGGCACCTTCTACATGTGCTGCCAGGCCCATCAGGCTAGCCGTCACAGAGCCGCCCCAGGTGGTAGGCCGCTTGTAGGTCACATCCATCACGGATGACATTTTGTCTCCGTATTTAGCCTGCCAGCCTCCTGATGAGAACTTAATATTGCTCACCAGGTTGGGATTAGCAAAGGAAAGGCCCTCTTGCTGCCCGGAGCGCATCAGGTACGGGCGGTATATTTCAAAATCATTTACGTACACCAGGTTTTCATCATAGCTGCCGCCACGTACGGAGTAGTTTGAGCTGAGCTCATTAGATTTATTGACACCGAGAGACTGCGCCGCCAGGTAGTTTTCGATACCGCCGTCCAGATTGGGTATCATGATCTCATGTACTTTGATATTAGAGAGGTCCTCCCGTCGGTTGCCTTGATCAGTAACTACTACTTCGGGCACCACATTGATAGCACTCTGCACCTGAAAGGATATCTGCTTCTCATCATTTTTCAGCGGCAGGAGAGTGGTAGAGTAAATTGTTTTGGTCAGATAGCTGAATACAATAGTGATACGCTTGCCGGCAGGTACGCGCAGCGTATAGCGCCCGGTAGAATCTGTAGAAGTAAAGAATTTCTGATTCTCTTTCACCACCACATTTACCAGCTCGAGGGGTTTGCCATATTCATCGGCCACAGCGCCTGTGATAGTGGCTATATCTTGCGCATACGCACCCATAACTACCAGCAGGCATAGGATAAATAAAGAGAGTCTGCAATACATTTTCGTGGCTGAAACGGCTATATGGTGATTTTATTTCGCGGCGGCATTTTTTATAGCGGAGATAGTTTTGACCGGATCGCTGGCGCCAAAGACCGCATTGCCTGCTACC
>JAFDYP010000262.1 GCA_018267355.1 Bacteroidota bacterium | reverse complement strand
TACACTACAAAATGTTTGCCGTCTGCATAACGTTCGTTCAAAAACCTGTTGTCTCACATCTCAAGTCTCATATCTCATGTCTATCTTTCACATTCTTTCCTATATTTGCACAAAACCACCTATAGACACATGAGCATCCGCGACAGGTACATCAAAGCAATGGGAGAGATAGTAGGCCGCGACAAAAAATACCGCAACCTGGTAGCATATGTCAACGCCACCGGCGATAACTACAGCACCCTCTCAAAGGTGATGAACCCCGAAACCTACAAAGACCTCCAGCCTACACTCGTGATGTGCGAGAATATCTGCCTCAACTCTGATGTGAATGGACACTGGCTCCTGACTGGTGCCATGCCAAAGGCCGGCAGCAAGGGCATGCCTACCTCTACCAAAGAGGAGAAGCGCCTTGAGGCGCTCGAGCTGCGCCTGGACCGCATAGAGAAAGCACTCAGCAAAAAGCTCATCGGCGCTGCAGCGAGGAAGAAGTAGCCCCCCTTTAATTGATAATGGATGATGCGGATACATCTGTACGGTATACCTCTGTTTGGTCCCTGCTCACTGACGCACCACACGTCCTCGGCAGGTAGCGCCACCTGTAGAGAGCTCATAGATGTATACGCCGGCAGGTAGTGCGTATCCTCCTGAGCACGTGATATTGTTTGTGCCGGGTGTGATCATAGTCTCGGTGCGCGTGAGCAGACATCCCGCTGCATCATATAGCTTCAGCGTAGCTGCACCTCCGGCCCCTGCCTCAAAGCTCACGATAAAGGCATCAGTGAATGGATCCGGCGCGATAGTCTCCCTCAGTGGCTGGGGGGCTGGTATGCCGGCAGGCCCTTCATATTCTTCATAGTAATAGCGGTCCTGCTTGTACTGCTGCCAGCTACCCAGCGCAAATATATACCAGTCATGCACCAGTATCTGGCCGTAGGCATTGTTGGTAAAGGTGTATAGATAATCTCCGCCGCTGCCCCAGTAGGTGCCATTCCAGTGGGCATATTGATGCAGGGCCAAATAGCCAGGCGCATCATACGCAAATGAATCGCGGTCAAAATCCTCCCAGTGGTCTACGTCCCACCCCTGTGTGATATGAGTGCTCCGACTGCCATCTGCTGTGTATGAGAATAAGTAGCGATATCCTCCATTGCTATCCGGAGGGATGGTCAAAACAGCCAGCTTGCCTGCCGCATTATACTCGTAGTAGTTGCGAGAGGTCAATAGCCAGGCCGATCCCGTGAGGGTGAGAAAGTCTACGCTATCCAGCCTGCCGCTCGCTCCGTAGTGATTGTATACACATCCTGCATAGTACCAGGCTCCGGATACATAGGAGGCCGTATAGAAGCCCAGCTGCTGATGCGCCGTAGTATAGGTGATGGAGTCTGCATCCAGAGGTAGCCATGTACCGGCACTCCACGTCTCTCTATCCTGATACACGCGGTCGCCAGTAGCGCTATAGCGATAGTGGCGTCGCGTATTTGGCAGCAGCTGGCTGGCCCCATCCCACTGGTAGTGTGTCTCGGAGGCCAGTGAGTCTGCACTGTCATAGGTATATACATCACCATTCATAGGCTGGGTCACGCCCTGGTAGGTAGAGATATAGTAGTAGCTGAGCAGCCTGCCGGTAGTACTATAGCTATAGGCCTCCCTATCGCCCTCCCACCAGCCGGCTACCGTATCCCAGCCCCAGGTGCTCATCGTATCCAGGTGGCCATTGCCATCATAGGTATATAGCCTGCGGTAGTTATTGATCCATGTGCCTGCATCATACCGCTGCTCTATATGAGATAGTATGCGGTCGGCTGCATCAAAGGTCTGCACCGCTCTCGTGACCAGGGCTGACGACTGATAGCCATGACTATACAGATAGGACTCATCAAAAGGAATCGGAGTAACGCTGCTCGGCGTGATCGTGCCGCGCGTCCCGCTGTAGCTATAGGTAGTAGAGTCTAGCAGTGAATGTACTCCGGTACGTACAGAATCCCTGGCGATAGCTATCATACGGGAGTGCAGCGCACGCGACGGAGCAGGTTTGGAATTTGTATATCTGTAGTATGCCTCACGCTGCGCAGGGTTAGTCAAGTATGGTATAGTGTCATGTTGCGCCGGCAAAGTGACAGCGGCCACAGTAGAAAGCAGCAGAATCAGCAAGTGTGTTTTCATTTAACCAGATCTGATACTAAAATAATACATAATTCTCCAAACATCTCACTTGCCTCGCTTTCATTATCCTTTGCCCATTCGTACTATATATCCCTCCATCACGATTCCTTATTCTCCAAAGAAAATCTTCCCTATCTTACTCTCACTAAACCAAACGTCATGCACCTCATAGCAAAGATCATGGTCGGCATCGTGGCCGTAGAGCATATCTATATCCTGTGGCTGGAGATGTTTGCCTGGACCACGCGCGGGCCGAAGACCTTCCGCTCGCTAAAGCCGGAGCTATTCCCACCTACCAAGGCCCTCGCTGCCAATCAGGGATTGTACAATGGCTTCCTCTCTGCCGGGCTGATCTGGTCGCTGCTGATCGGCGATCCGGTATGGTCGGTGTATGTGGCGGAGTTCTTTCTGGGCTGTGTGGCGGTAGCGGGTATCTATGGTGCCATCACGGCGCAGCGGAGTATCTTCTACATACAGGCGCTGCCGGCACTGATAGGCCTGGCATTGGTATTCTTTTTGAAAGGATGACGATAGACGGCTGTATTGTTGTATTAGTCGACTGTGGACCGTCGACTGTGGACTATGCAGCTGGCATTTATCTTAATACGCACTACTAAATACGCGCTAAGCGCAGACCATGAATATAGACTGGAAAAAATACCGCATCAAGGATGGCAAGGGGTTTCGTATAGAGAAATTCCGCACCGGAGCGCCTATGGATCGCCCCCAGGACGATATACTCCTGGCGCGGGAGATGCAGTACAAAAAGAAAATAGCAGACCTGCAGTACAAGCTCTACGCCGACAACCGCCAGTCTATGCTCATCATCCTGCAGGGCATGGACAGCGCCGGCAAGGACAGCTTGGTGCGCCACATCATGAACGGGGTGAACCCACAGGGCCTGCAGGTATACAGCTTCAAGCATCCTACCAGCCTGGAGCTGGAGCACAGCTACCTCTGGCGCCACTACCTGAAGCTGCCCGAGCATGGCCAGATAGTGATCTTCAACCGGTCTCACTATGAGAATGTGCTGATCTCAAAGGTGCACCCTGAGATCGTGCTGGCAGAGCATGTGCCGGGCATAGACAGCGTGAAGAAGGTAGACAAGAAATTCTGGTCGCAGCGCTACCAGCAGATCAATAACTTTGAAGATGTGATCGTGCAGAACGGTACGCGAGTGATCAAGTTCTTCCTGCACCTGAGCAAGGATGAGCAGCGCAAGCGCTTTCTGGAGCGGCTGGACAATAAGGACAAGCACTGGAAGTTTAGCTCTGCTGATATCAAAGAGCGCGAATACTGGGACGACTACCAGCGCGCCTATCAGGATGCCATACGCCACTGCAGCCACCCTGACACACCGTGGTATGTGATACCGGCAGATGACAAGTGGTACACCCACCTGCTCTGCGGCGAGATCATCAGCCATGAGCTGGAGCAGATGGACCTGCGATTTCCTACCGTAGATGGCACCGAGCTGGAGATGATGAAGGAGGCGCGCCGCCAGCTACAGCAGGAGCGGTAGATCGATTCCTTTTTGCGCAAGATGTGTTAATCTTTTGCCGCTGCGGGCAGGTTGCCATACCTTTGGTATGAATCCTCTGCTTATGAAAAAACTGCTCTTCTCCTTGCTGCTCTTGGCAGGTATGTACACCGCAAGGGGGCAGGACTCCCTGCACTATCAATATGCTATAGTTGTCACAGATCCTGCCAATCACTGGATTTCTATCTACTATGATGATGGGTCAGACACTATCCTCCGTCCTGCCAGTGAGATAGGACCCTATGAATATGCTAAGATCAGAGCCACGTTCTTTCGTGCGCTGCACTATCTGAATGATCGTGGCTATGACCTTGCTATCGGTGATCACGATCACTACCTTTTCCGCCGCAGGCTGAGGTAGCTTAGAGACTCTTGACATTTTCC
>JAFDYP010000261.1 GCA_018267355.1 Bacteroidota bacterium | reverse complement strand
TTGTTTTCTTTTTTTCCACTCACTCTGGCAAATGAGGTGATATGTACAGTAGACGGGTCGTCCCTGCCGGCAAATACAATGGAGCCGCCTTTATTCAGGTAGTTGACTATACTGTTGGCTGGGTCACCGTTTACTACGGCCTGCATCGCGCCATCTATCGCTGCATAATTATCGGTAGAGCTGATCGCAAATTCGGGGAAGTTGCCACCAGTCATCTGAAATAACCCTCCCTGTCCTACATGTAAATGGGCCAGGGGAGATTGATTCCAAACCCCTATATTACCACCACTGGCTACACGTATTCTCTCGTTATTACTGGAGGCGATGACAAAATCTTTTGCATCAGTAGTCCCTATAAAGTTGTTGTTGACCGCATTACCAATGGTAGCTGTGGGCGCTATGGTCCCACTATTGCCGGTTATCTTCCAGAAAAGTCCATTCGGATCTGCTGGTGCCCATGCTGTACCATTATATTGTAGCAGGTTGCCATTAGCAGGTGCAGCGGTGCTGACAGCAGTGCCCTGTAGACCACTGACAGTGGGATTAGGATAGGTACCACTTAGATCTCCGCCTGCGGGCCCTAGCGGGCCAGTAGGGCCAGTAGCGCCCTGTGTCCCTGTAGCTCCGTCATTACCTGCCGGACCTTGTATGCCTTGCGCTCCCGTGGGGCCTTGTATGCCAGCTACGCCCTGAGGACCCGTCGGTCCCGGAGCCCCCGCCGCACCTGCTGTACCCGGAGGCCCTGTCGGCCCCGGAGCCCCCGCCGCACCAGCGGCGCCAGGAGCGCCGGTCGGTCCGATGGGGCCAATAGCTCCTGTAGCTCCCGGGATTCCTGCTACGCCTTGTGGTCCCGTCGGGCCATCATTGCCTGTGGGACCTTGTACACCAGCCACACCTTGCGGACCGGTAGGTCCTTGTGCTCCGGTCACGCCCTGTGGTCCTGTCGGTCCGTCATTTCCAGTCGCGCCTTGTACTCCTGTGGCACCTTGCGGTCCGGTAGGTCCATCATTGCCTGTAGGGCCTTGTATACCTTGTGCGCCGGTCACACCTGTTGGTCCCAGGCTGGTAGCGCAGAGGTTATGCCACGACAAGGCCACGGAGTCATATGCCACCACGCAGCCCGAGTCGATATCAAATACTAACAGGCCATTGGCCAGGGGAGGTGTGATAGCCAGCCGCTGCCCGCTATGCATGCGCGGTATCAGGAGGCCTTTGTCAGTCGAATAAATATCGAGTATAGACGATGGGTGGGGATCGCTGAGGCCGATGCCTACATTGCGCTGTGCAAAGGCAGGCATGATACATAGGCACAGAATGGCAACGAATAGCGCTCTATTCATACAGAGGTTTTAGTGACATAAATATATAGAATGAAAGAGCGTCAAATTGTTAAACCTATCAGTATGGCATCAATTTCCCCATATCTCCCAGTTGCGCTCAGCCTGCAGGTGCAGCATCTCCATACCATTCTTGGTATGTGCGCCATGCTCACGGCCCTGACGCAGAAACTCTGTCTCAGCAGGATTATATATGAGATCGTAGAGGTAGTGCTCAGCTGTCAGTGCATCGTATGGCAGCGGTACATAGCCATCCATATTAGGAAACATGCCCAGTGGAGTGGTATTGATAATAAGCTGGTAGGTCTCCAGTACAGCCGGTGTCAGGTCTGCATAGGTATACCATTCGGCCTTCTTGCGTCGCGAGACAAATGAGTATGGGATATCCAGCTCAGACAGCGCATGGGAGACAGCCTTTGATGATCCGCCAGTGCCGAGTATCAGCGCCTTGGGAGACCGCTCACCTATAAATTTCTTTAGCGATTCACGGAAGCCATATACATCGGTATTGTAACCTTTCAGTTTTCCGTCGGTGATCTTTACACAATTGACCGCGTCAATCGCTTCTGCATCGGCATCTATCGAGTCGAGGTACTCAATAACAGCTTCCTTGTATGGTATAGTGATATTGAAACCATCCAGTTTCTGATTGTGAATCAGGTCCGGCAGCTCCTCTATGCTCTCCAGCGGAAAGTTCTGGTAGGACGCATCTTTGATGCCTTCTTTCTCAAACTTATCTGCGAAATATCTGACAGAAAAAGAGTGCGTGAGTGGAAATCCTATGAGCCCGTAGTTTTTCATTTAGCCATCCGGTTTCTGATAAGGCCGATCAGGATAGGCAGCACAGAGAGCACAATGATCACCAGTTCTACTACCTTGATGTGATCGTGTATCACCGGTATATTGCCTATGGCATAGCCCAGCAGTGTGATGCCTGCCACCCAGAGTACAGCGCCGGCGATGCAGTTTACGATATACTTGCTATAGGTCATGCTGCCGGCACCGGCCACAAAGGGCGCTATCGTCCTTACGATCGGCACAAAGCGTGCCATGATGACGGTCTTGCCGCCATTCTTTTCATAAAATTCATGCGTCTGGTCTATGTATTCCCGCTTGAAGAAGAGGATGCGCTCTTTAGATTTGACAAAGTCGCCAAAGAACTTTCCTACGAAATAATTGACATTATCACCCAGCAGTGCAGCTACGATCAGTAGCGGTATGACTACCCACACACTCAGCAGGCCGCTGGCACAGGCCGCACCTGCTACAAAGAGGAGGGAGTCTCCCGGCAGGAGTGGCATGACTATCAGCCCGGTCTCGACAAAGATGATGAGGAAAAGGATCATGTAGATGCTGCCTTGATTCTCGCGGACAAACATCTCGAAGTGGTCCACGATATGCATCACAGTATGAAATAGCGTAAGTATTTGCTCCATATGCGGCTAAAATAGGAAAATACTCTAAAGCCAATATGTAAAGCTATGCACGTACCATAGCCTCATAGAGCGCTATCGTCTCCCTGGCCTCCTTTACGTCATGTACACGGAGTATATTGGCGCCGTTCATGAGGGCGGCCATGTGTAGGGCTGTGGTGCCATTGAGCGCTTCTGAGTTTTTGATGCCGAGGGTTTTTGTGATCATTGACTTTCGCGAGAGACCTGCCAGTATCGGCACACCGATCATCTTCAGCAGTGAGAGCCTTTTCAGCAGCGCAAAGTTGTGCTCATTCGTCTTGCCAAAACCAAAACCCGGATCGATGATCACATCTTTGATACCTGCCTCACGGCAAACTTGCAGGCGTGCTATGAGGTAGTCCATTACTTCTGTCACGACATTCTGATAGGAGGGGGCCACTTGCATCGTCTCCGGCGTACCCTGCATATGCATGATGATGTATGGTACCTGCAGTCTCGCTACAGTGCCTATCATAGTTTTATCCAGAGCGCCTGCCGAGATGTCATTGACTATCCTCACACCATGTGCTACTGCTTCTTCCGCGACAGCGGCATGGATCGTATCTATTGATAAAACAGTGCCTGGAAATTTCGCCCTTATCGCTGTGATGGAGGGGAGCACGCGCTCCAGTTCCTCTTCTACAGATATGATCTGGCTGCCGGGCTTCGATGACATGCCTCCTATATCTATGATGCCTGCGCCCTGCTCTACCATCTGCTCCGCGCGCACGAGT
>JAFDYP010000260.1 GCA_018267355.1 Bacteroidota bacterium | reverse complement strand
GTGATATGCTCAGGCTGTAAATCTGAGGAATGGATGGAGAGGGCCTATGCCTGTGCCCTGTAGTCGGCGCTTGACATACTGATAGTCGTGCCTTTGAGGAACTGGCGGAAGGATTCGCCGAGGTTGCTATTGATAGCGGTGCGGAGCATGACAGGGCGTGTCACTACCTCTATCTCGAGGTCGGGCATCAGCTCCTGGATCTCTTCGAGACGCTCGAGGTACATCAGCTCTTCTTCTGCGGTGAGGGTTATCTTGGCCATGAGATCAATAGTTTTAGGAACGCTAAGGTACTTATTTACACAATATTAATGTTGTGTAAGGGACTGATTTCCCGTGAGTAGGCTAAATATCTGGACGAAAAGATGCTGATATACCTAATTCTAGGTATACATGGCGGGCATTTTAACAGGTAACCGGGTATGGTAAGCTATGACCCGCACATTCCCGCCCGAACGGCCATCCAGCCCTTTCGCAGAATAAATTTTATAATCTAAAACAATCATTTTCAATGGTATAGAACACCTATTTCACCTCAAATGCCCGTCAACACTACATTTTACCCATCATATTATTGAAAATGCAGAGAAATAGCCTATCTTCGCAGTCCAATTTTTTTAATCACAAAAAAGCAGACAAACATGCTAGGACAGTACGAAACTACTTTCATCCTGACCCCGGTGTTGTCAGAAGACGACGCCAAAAAGGCGATCAGCACCTTTGTTGATCTCCTGAAAAACCAAGGGGCAGAGATCATCCACCAGGAATACTGGGGGCTGAAAAACCTCAAATACCCGATCCAGAAAAAGACGACGGGTATCTACCACCTCGTAGAGTACAAAGCGGCCCCTAAGGCTGTGGAGACTCTGGAGCTCGCATTCCGCCGCGATGAGTCGGTACTCCGCTACCTGACCATCAAGCTGGACAAGTACGCAGTCAAATACAATGACGACAAGCGTGCAGGTCTGGTAGGCCGTGGCAAAAAAGTTCAATCACCTAAAAAAGAGGAGGCTGCATAATGAGCAAGAGCGCACAAGACACCATCAAGTACCTGACCTCGCCTAAGATAGGCCTGATCAAGAAGAAATACTGCCGCTTCAAGAAGAACGGTATCAAGTATATAGACTACAAGGATCCTGAGTACCTGCTGAGCTTTATCAATGAGCAAGGCAAGATCACTCCGCGCCGCTTCACGGGCAACTCCCTGAAGTACCAGCGCAAAGTGGCACAGGCTATCAAGCGTGCACGCCACCTGTCTCTGCTACCATACGTAGCTGACCTCCTGAAATAATAATGGTCTAACCACAAAAAAGAAATCAAGCAATGGAAATCATATTGAAGAAAGACGTAGAGAAACTGGGATACGCTGACGACCTCGTGACAGTGAAGCCTGGCTACGCACTGAACTATCTGATCCCACAGGGCAAAGCTGTAGTAGCTAGCGATAGCAACCGCCGCATCCTGGCTGAGGTGATGAAGCAGAAGGAAAAGAAAGAAGCACGCCTCGTAGCGAGCATCAACGATATCAAGGCTCGCCTGGAGGGCACTAAGCTCACCATCGGTGCCAAGGTAGGTACTACTGACAAGATCTTTGGCTCAGTGACTGCATACCATGTAGCAGAAGCTGTGAAGAAGGCTGCCGACATAGAGGTAGACCGCCGCAAGATCACTATCGTAGAAGGTGAGGTAAAGACCCTCGGTACCTATACCGCAGAGATCGGCCTCGGCAAAGAGCACAAGGTAACTGTGACCTTTGAGGTAGTAGCTGAGTAATCAGTCCCGTCTACAAGCATACTAAAAAGCCCTCCGCAAAACGGAGGGCTTTTTGTTTTTTGAGTTTCTCCCTGCGCTAGCGCATCGCGGTGCCTTCTTTGATCTCCTCAGATGGATTCTGCAGTATGACCTCATCTCCCTGCAGGTCGCCAAATATTTCTGTCTTCCCCTTTTCTGATATGCCCTCCCGTACTTTTATAAAGTGGGTCACGCCATTCTGTACAGCGATGATATACTTGCCCTCTGTGCTGGTCACGATAGCGGAAGATGGTACCAGATAAGATGCCACAGAGGAGTGGATAGGTAGTGATACCTCTACATACATGCCCGGTTTGAAGATGCCATTAGGATTGGGTACGTCAGCTTCTACAGCTTCTGATCTGTACTGATCATATAGTGATTCTGATGCGCGGGAAACATTTGCGGTAAAGCTTTGCCCCGGCAGGGACTGAGTAGTAAAACTGATCTGATGCTGCTTTGCATCTATACTACCTGTGTATACCTCAGGTATGAATACCTCGAGTCTTAATTTGCTGTTTTGCTCCAGTATCAGCAGCGGTTTGGAGTCCATTTTAAAGTTGGGTCCGGTCAGGCTGCCGGGGTGAACATTGCGCTCGGTGATCACCCCCTCAAATGGCGCACGTATCACCAGGTAGTCTTGCAGCACCTGTGCGGCACTGAGATTAGCCCGCTCAGATTGCTCCAGCGCGCTGTCTGCCTGGTAGCGTGAGCCGGCATTCATCAGGTCCAGCTCTGAGACAGATCCTGCCACAGAGGTGGCAGCCCTGAGGCGGAAATAGCGATCCCGGCTGGCATTGAGTTTCTCCCGGGCCTCCAGCAGGCGGCCCTGGGCGGCCTGTATCTGCTGTGCTATCTCCGGTGCCTCCAGTGTCATGAGCAGGTCGCCTTTGCCTACATGAGAGCCGCGGTCTACATACATTTCCTTTACAAAGCCATTCATCTTTGGGTAGATATCTACTTTCTCGTATGGCTTCAGTTCTCCGGGTAGCTTGATGGCAGACCTCAGCGTATCGCGTATTACTTTCACAGTGGCGGGGGCGGCATTGGTGCTTTTTTTGCTCTCCGTGAGATCAGTGGGTCTATGATGCGAGCAGCTACTGAGCGCCACTACTGCTATGATGATGAGTATCTTATTCATTCTGTTTAGTTATTTGATTGTGGATGTGGTAATAATGATGTACTGTCAAAAGAAGCGCGCTGCCTGACCCATGCATAGATCAAAGGCAACATAAAGAGCGCAGCAAAAGTAGAGGCCAGCAGCCCGCCTATCACGGCCCGCCCGAGGGGCGCGGTCTGCTCTCCGGCCTCGCCCAGGCCGGAGGCCATAGGTATCATACCTACGACCATAGCGAGGCTCGTCATGAGGATAGGACGCAGACGTACAGAGGCGCTCATCACTGCTGCGCGTGTCGCGTCATGTACCTCCAGGCGGAGCTTCTCAGCATTGGTCACGATGAGGATCGCATTGGCTACGGAGACACCCGTGCTCATGATCATGCCCATATATGACTGCAGATTGAGCGTGGCACCGGTCGCAAAAAGGGCCACCATGGCTCCGAGTATCACTGCTGGTACCGTACTTATGACGGTGAATGCGGTAGGGATGGACTCATAGTTGGCTGCCAGTAGCAGCAGTATGACCAGCACGGCCAGTGCCAGGCCAGTCTGCAAACTACCTAATGTCTCATCCAATAGCGAAGAAGTACCCCGCACCTCTACTTTGACACCCTTTGGCAACTGGCCCAGAGAGCCTACTACCCTGCGCACATCTGCGGTGGCCCGACCCAGGTCTGTCTCGTGGATACCAGCCCCTACTGTCAGAAACCTGCGCGGTCCCGCACGGTCATACTCACCCGGTGTAGTGGTTTGCGTGAAGGTAGCGACATCTCCCAGTATGGGGCGATTCTGGCCCTTGACCAGGGGTACCTCCCGTAGCTCATTCAGCGTGGCCATCATGTATTCTGGTACTTGTACCTGCACCTGGTAGGTATAGGCAGTCCTTGCGTCCAGCCACAGGTTTTTCTCTATAAACCGGCTAGAGGTAGTGGCAGAGGTCACAGAGCTGGCTACTTTGGCCATGTCCAGGCCGAACTGTGCCACTTTGTAGCGGTCTATATTGATGGCGATGGTCGGGTAGTGCAGTGGCTGCTGTATCTGTACATCGCGGAGCTCTGGTATCTTCTCCATCCTGTGCAGCAAGGTATCGGCTACTGCAGTGATCTGTGCCATGTCCTTGCCGGCTACGCGTACTTCTATGGGGTTGGCAGCGCCCTGGCTCATGATCTTCTCGGTGAGGTCTATGGGCTCAAAACTGATCGCCACATCCGGCATAAAGTGATGGATATTGCGGCGCAGCGCTTCCTTCAGCTCATCCATTTTCATCTTATACTTCTCATCTACCTGCACCTGTATCACTGCCTCATGTGAGCCGGCATTGAAGACATACAGATTGCTTGTAGCGTAGTTGCTCGGCACGATTCCTACATAGGCTGAAGATATCTCTACGTGCCCATCCACTGTACTATCTATGATAGCCAGCGCTCTCTGCACTTTTTCCTCCGTACGCTCCAGCCTGGTACCTTCCGGAGCCTTGAGCCTCATCTGAAACTGGCCATTATTCACCTTTGGCATCAGGTCCTTGCCTATGAAAACAAAAGCCAATGCCGCGAGAGATATGGACCCTATCAGATATATGGATCCATATAGCTTTTTGTGCAGCATCATATGCTCGATAATGGTAGTGAAGCGATCACGTACTTTGTGGAAGAGGTCCTTATTCTCCTCCATGCGGTGCTCTTCGCTCATATCGTGAGTGGTCTGCTGTACCTCTATGTCAGTGAGCGCCAGCGTAGCATTGGCATATTTGGCAGGATGGGTGGCGTCATGCTCCGGTAGAAACCAATTGCAGAGTATGGGTACCAATGTTTGCGCTGCGATAAATGATACGATCATAGAGAAACCGATCGAAAGCGACAACGGCAGGAACATCGCCTTGGGCACGCCGCTCATCATAAAGGATGGGGCAAACACCGCCAGGATACAAAGCAGGATCAGCAGCAGCGGGAAAGAGATCTCTGCACAGGCATCATATATAGCATCGCGTTTTGTTTTGCCCATCTCCAGGTGCTGATGTATATTCTCTATGGTGACTGTGGCCTGGTCTACCAGGATACCGATAGCCAGCGCCAGCCCGCTCAGTGTCATCAGATTGATGGTCTGCCCGGCCAGGCTCAGCATCAGGCAGCCTATGAGTATCGAGACGGGGATGGTGACTATCACGATCATTGAGCTGCGCAGATCTCCCAGGAAGAGGAGCACCATCAGACCCGTGAGTATGGCGCCGAGTATGCCCTCCGTAGCGAGGCTTTTCACAGCATTGATCACAAAGACAGACTGGTCAAATTCATAGTTCAGGTGTACATCGTCCGGCAGGAGGCTTTGCATCTCAGGTATCTTTGCCTTGAGATTTTTGACCACCTCCCAGGTGGAGGCATCTGCCGTTTTGACCACTGGTATGTAGATAGAGCGCCGGCCATTGATCAGGGCATAGCTCACAGTGATATCGGCACCGTCAGACACCTTGGCCAGGTCGCTGACAAATACAGTCTTATCTCCCTTCGTTTTGACCGGTATATCTGCAAACTCCTGTACCTTCTCCTCCAGAGAATTGAGCGTGGTCATGTACATGATATTGCCTTCCCGCAGATTGCCGGATGGGGCCATCACGTTGGCCTTGGAGAGTGCCTGTACCAGTTCTTCAGGAGTGACGTCGTAGGCTCT
>JAFDYP010000025.1 GCA_018267355.1 Bacteroidota bacterium | reverse complement strand
GAGACGACGTTTTTGGCGATGATGATGCCTGATAGATTGTCACAGGCACCGGGTACACACTCCGGGCCATGAAAGGTGAAATAGATGATAGTGAGCGGAGAGATCAATACAAAAAACAGATAGATGTAAAAAGTGAAGGCGGGCATATCGTCATACACAAAGTAATCTCCCAGCTGATAGACTACCAGATAAAGCGCAAAGGATACCATCATGAGGCCGGTGACGATGGTGAGGTGAGCGCCATATTGCTTGAAGCGATACCACCAGGTACATTCATGGGTACTATCTATATGGCCGCTAAAGATGAGCGTGGTTTTTACCTCCCTTTGCGGCTCCAATGTAGCAGATACATTCCACGAGGTTTTCGCGGAGTAAAGAAAATCTGCAATGCCAATATTCTGCATCAGGTCGCTGATCAGGACGATGGCATTGATCACGGCTATGAGTGTGGCTGTGAGCGGGGAGAACCAGAAGACGACCAGCGCTATGAGATACAGCGCTGCATACAGCTTCATCTTGCCAAACTTGGCTGTGAGCGGAGCCTGGAATGGCAGTACCTGCACATCGTCTGTATGGCGCAGCATATCGTTGGCTACGTAGTCCTGAGCCTGATGCTCGGCCTGGCTGCCTGCCGGACGTGGGCCAAAGCGGGAGATGATATCCTGTATCTGGTCTTTCATTTAGGGAGCGCTTTATTGACCCTTTCGCGGTCTTCAGTTTCTGTTTTGGGTGTTATCTTCAGTTCCTTGTAGGTGGTCACAGAGTCGCGCTCACGGGTAAAGATGAGGTCGTTGGCCTCACCTATGATGACCTCTGCTGTAGTATACACGATAGAGCCATCCATCAGGTGGCCGCCTATGACTTTACCGTCCTTATCAGCTACAGACATATGCAGGTGATTGCCATCAGGGCTGAGAGTGCCTGTGAGTGATACGATCTCAAATGTTTCCTTCCAGGTCTGCGTCTCATTACGATTGGAGAGGCGGAGGGTTGCCTGTTTCAGGCTACCGACGCATGTGATGATATAGCCTGCCTTTATCTTTTTCTCCTTCACAAACTCGGCTAGTTTGACCTTCAGGTCGTCTCCGGGATTGATGCGCA
Organism: Bacteroidota bacterium; assembly: GCA_018267355.1. Taxonomy (GTDB): domain Bacteria; phylum Bacteroidota; class Bacteroidia; order Chitinophagales; family LD1; genus UBA1941. The sequence continues at coordinate 3,996 of JAFDYP010000025.1, read as the reverse complement.
GGGCGTGGATGGTTTGTCTACTCATACCTGATTGTGCTGAGGTGATGCCGTATATTGCGATCATTAGCATGGCAAGTAACAGTCTCATTACTTAGATTTTACTTTCTACTATTCCGACTATTTCTTTTTCCAGGTTCATCGCTTTGTCCAGAAGTTCCTTGCCCGCCTTGATCTTGTCCTCTGCATATGCTTTATCATCCAGGCCGGCAGCATTGATCTTTACATTCAGATAGGCGCCATATACAGCAGTGCGGGCGCAGAGGGCACCCACTCCGGCATCAGATGCAGAGTTGGGATTGCCGGTCTCAGCCATGGCTTTGATCACCGCCATAGAGTCATAGCTGAGCTGCATCACCCTATAGGGCACCTCTATAGCATAGCGCGTGGCATCCTGTATGGCTTTTTTGCGGCTCTTCTTTTCTTCATCCGTTGCCTTCGGCAAACCAAAGGCATCCATGATCTTATTGAATGCCCTGGTGTCTTCGTCTACCAGCGCCAGTAGCTTGTCTTTATATTGCTGCCCTTTCTCGGCCCAGTCTGAGAACTCCTGCCACCTGTCATCCCAGCCTTTCTTGTGTGAGGAGAGATTGGCTACCATGGTGCCGAGTGAGATGCCCAGCGCGCCTACATAGGCAGATATAGAGCCGCCACCAGGAGCCGGAGATTCGCTCGCCGTCTCATCCGCAAAGGCATTCAGCTTCATATTGATGAGTGGAGATGCGCTGTGGTCAGAGAGCATATACTCTATGATACGCTTCTGCGGGTCAAAGGGTCCCAGCTCGTCGAGGCTCATGGATTTGATAGCGATCTTGATCAGCTCCGAGTCTGATACACCTATAGAGCGCTGCTGCTTCAGCAGGAAGTAGCGGCCGGCGTCAAGCATGGACTGCAGCGGGATAAGGCCGATCAGCTCAGAGGCGGTCACGCGCATACCACGGTGATAGGCGCTCTTCACACACTCGTCAAATGCGATGTGGATCGGGGTCACGTCTATGTCTACAAGGTTCATGGAGACTTGTGCTACACCGTACTCCTGTATGAACCAGCCTATGCCTTTCACCGATTTGCAGGCACCGGGTTGTGCTACTTCTTCGCCTTTTTCGTTCTTGACCTTTCTGCCTTGTTCGCGCACGTCAAAGGCCACAGAGTTAGCGCGGCGGGTGGAGGTAGTATTGAGGTTGACGTTATATGCTATCAGGATCTTGCGGGCACCGATGGCTATATTGCCGCTACGTACATTCCACTCGGCGGGGCCGAAGTCGGGTTTCCACTCAGCCGTCCTGATCTTGTCTTTGATGCCCTCGTACTCTCCGGCGCGGACGCTGGCGAGATTCTTCCTGTGTGGGGCCGAGGCGGCAAATTCATAGAGGTAGACAGGTATGCCGAACTTGCTTCCCACACGCTCCCCGAGCTTCTTTGCGCAAGCGATGCAGTCCTCCATTGTCGCATTAGCTATGGGGATGAAAGGGCACACATCCGTAGCGCCAAAGCGCGGATGCTCTCCTTTATGCTTGCTCATGTCTATGAGCTCAGCGGCCTTGGCTATGCCGCGATAAGCTGCTTCGACCACTGACTCTTCATCTCCTACAAATGTCACTACGGTACGGTTGGTAGCTTTGCCCGGATCTACGTTTAGCAGCTTGACCCCATCTACAGACTCGATCGCATCAGTGATCTGGCGGATCACATTCATGTCATTGCCCTCGCTGAAATTGGGCACACATTCTATTACTTTCTTCATTCTTTGTGTCGCATTTATGATCAATACTGCTCGCGATAGAAGCGATGGTCATCCGTTACATTTAACTTGTGTACCGGATACCACTTGATAAAATTAGTGATCTCTTCTTTATGTGCTGATGCCCATTCTGCAAATGCCTTCTCATCACCATGCATGAGTAGCCAGTGATTGTAGGCTGAGAGATATCCCTGGGTCAGCAGGTCTTTCTGATAGTCAAAAAGTATATTGGGATAGTCTTTGTTCTTTTTTTGCTCGTAAAAGGTATTGACAAAATTCCTGCGGATCGTGTCTAGGCTATTGAGGGTGATGCTGTGAGTCCCTACTACTGCCAGCGTCAATGGGAGCTCATAGCCGAAATTGCCAAATGGCAGCTTATGCTTTTTGATCTGCTCGGGTGTCAGCATGGCATTATTGCAGAAACTGATGGACATAGATGTATCTGTAGAATAGGTGATCTCACTTTTGTAGGTATCGTATAGCAGCTTGCTGATCTCTGCGGTACGTTTGGACTCACTCTCCAGATTGATAAAGATCTCGCCATAGATCATACCCCATACCTCCTGGTCCGATGAGCAATAGATCCTCGTAGCCCAGTAGTAATTTGAGGCATGCTGCGGATCTATCTGTATACCTTTTTCAAAATAGTTGAGCGCTTTATTGTAGTTCTTTTGATTGATATAGACCAGGCCCAGCTCGGTGTAGAGCTTGCCGGATTTAGGAAATTTAGCCAGCCCTTGCTTGTAGACGGTCACGGCTCCCGTACTATCGCCCTGCATATCATAGGTATTGCCGAGCAATTGGTAGTAGCGGTCATTCGCCGTTTTGCTGCTTATGATGTTTCGCAGCAATTGTTGCGCCGCTTTATAATCTTTATTTAGATAGTGGGCATAGGCTATCTCATAGGTGTAGTCAGTATTGTCTTTGTCCAGCTGCTGGGCCTCCTCCAGTATCTTGATGGCGCCTGCTATATCCCCGTCGCGTTCCTTTGCTATGGCCTGACGGGCCATGGTCAGCGCTTTATCCTTGTCACTCTGCGCTGCTGCAGATAGGGCTATGAGCATCATGATACTTAATACATACGCGTTAATAGTTTTCATTTGAGTTTAGACTTTTTTGTTTGTTATTTACTCATCTTAAATAGTGAAGCAATTTATAACAATGGATGAGAAACTGAAAGCCTTTGGCAGGATACTGCAGATCATGACTGAGCTCCGTGAGCAGTGCCCATGGGATAGGAAGCAGACGCTGGAGACGCTGAGGCCCCTGACCATAGAGGAGACCTATGAGCTATCAGATGCCATCATCAAAAAGGACCTGACGCTACTCAAGGAGGAACTGGGCGACCTGCTGCTCCACATCGTTTTCTACGCAAAGATAGGTGAGGAGCAGGGGGCTTTTGATATGGCTACGGTGATCAATGACCTCTGCGAAAAGCTGATCCGCCGCCACCCGCATATCTACGGTGATGTGAAAGTGAATAACGAGGAAGACGTAAAGCAGAACTGGGAGAAGATCAAGATGAAAGAGGGACGCAAGTCTGTGATGGGCGGCGTGCCCGAGTCCCTGCCGGCACTGATCAAGGCCTGGCGGATACAGGACAAGGCGCGGCAGGTGGGCTTTGAGTGGGATAATATAGAGGACGTCTGGAAGAAAGTAGAAGAGGAGACGCAGGAGCTGCATGAGGTGGTCAAAGAGGGTAATGCCGACAAGATAGAGGACGAGTTTGGCGACCTGATGTTTGCACTGGTCAACTACTCCCGCTTCCTGAATGTGGACCCGGAGACGGCCCTGGAGCGGACCAACCAGAAGTTTCTCAAGCGCTTCCGCTACATAGAGGAGGTGGCTGCCGGGCAGGGCAAGACCCTGACCGATATGACACTCGGGGAGATGGATGCCATCTGGAACGAGGCAAAGGGAAGGGTTTGATCCACAGCGAGATATTGTTTTTTAACCGGAGCTTAAATCGGTAGTTAGTGGCGGTTGATGGCTGGCTGGCAATCAAGACCTAGATAAAATAATTGAATTTGAACCGACGCCAGGAGATGGCATATGGTCCCGTCTCCTCCTCACTAGAATTGTTTTTGAACCGGAAGGATGTTTTATGTAATTGATTGTCAGTGATATGTGTTGATTTATGGTTAAGTTTAATGTGTTTATTCAAAGCCTCATGCCTTTAGGTTATTCCTGATGTCAGTCATCTTTTTAGACTTTTTCTCATGGAGGCATTGACCTTTTGGATGGATTTTCTATATTTG
>JAFDYP010000259.1 GCA_018267355.1 Bacteroidota bacterium | reverse complement strand
GATCGTCTACTTTGAAGAAGGGAAATTAAAGTCTTACAATCCTGTCACCTTTGATGCCAGGCAAATCAGCCTGCCAGACTCGACAGGTATCAAGGAGGCTGTGATAGAGAAGGAAAGACTCGGCATATTGCACACAGATAGTGTTGCATTTTACATGTACTAGCGCATCAGACCGCGGTGCGGTAGTTTCCACCCATTCTTTTCATTATTTTCGCCACCCGATATGAGCGGCTATTTCAGGCTGCCGCTCACACCACGTATAGAGTATGTTTGATCAGATAGAAAATCTAAGAGGCAAGTATATAGAGATAGGCAAGGCCCTGTCAGACCCGGCTACCATGTCGGATATGAAGCGCTTCACTGCACTCAATAAGGAATATAAAGAGCTGGAAAACCTGGTAGCAGTGTACGATCGCTACAAGCTGATACTGGCAAATATCGCCAACAACAAGCAGATACTCGATACGGAGAAAGACGAGGATTTCAGAGATATGGCCAAGGCCGACCTCGTGCAGCAGGAGGAAGAGAAAGAAAAGTATGAGACACAGCTAAAGTCACTGCTGGTGCCCAAAGATCCGGAGGACGACCGGAATGTGCTGCTAGAGATACGCGCGGGCGCGGGCGGCGATGAGGCAAGTATCTTTGCCGGGGACCTGATGCGCATGTACTCGCGCTACTGCGAGACGCTCGGCTGGACGGTCACTGTAGCCAATGCCAATGAGAATCCTGTCGGTGGCTTCAAAGAAGTGGTGCTGGAGATAGAGGGCGAAAATGTGTACGGTACGCTCAAGTTTGAATCTGGTGTGCACCGCGTACAGCGGATACCGGAGACAGAGGCAAAGGGCCGCGTACACACGTCTGCCGCCTCGGTGGCGGTACTGCCGGAGGCTGATGAGGTAGAGATCTATATCAATCCGGCAGATATCCGTATGGATGTATTTCGTGCGTCAGGCGCAGGCGGCCAGCACGTAAACAGGACCGAATCTGCCGTGCGCCTCGTGCACATACCGACCAATACAGTAGTAGAATGCCAGGCAGAGCGCTCCCAGCACAAAAACAGGGATATGGCTATGAAGATGCTCAAAACGCGTATCTATGAAGCCGCAGTGCGCAAACACGAAGATGCCATAGCTGCACGCCGCAAAACGCTGGTGAGCACCGGTGACCGCTCTGCCAAGATACGTACCTATAACTATCCCCAGGGCCGCATCACAGACCACCGCATCAACCTCTCGGTATACAACCTCGACTCCTTTATGAATGGAGACATAGGAGGAATGATAGAGGCGCTCGCAGTAGCTGAGCAGACAGAGAAACTCAAAGAAAACAATCTGATCTAAGTGGCAGGCGGGATCAAATACTACCATATTATTTGCATCTTTATGAGACACAATTTCTCTGCATGAATAAGGCCATAAAATGGTTTCTGACTTTTGCGGTGGCCCTCAGTGGCCTCTCTGCTATGGCTCAGAATGAGCGTACCTTTTTCACAGTCAAAATGCGCAATGGAGATGTGATCACAGGTATGACCGAGATCAGCTCTATATCATTCAAGACAGCCTATGGAGACCTGGCCATGCCGATCAGGGATGTGTCTGCTATCACCCTGGGCATCAATACTACCGGCGTAGACAAAAACCAAGTGCGAGACCTGCTGGACAAAGTACAGAACGGAGCGCTCAATGAAGCCTCCTCTGCCTTTGACCGTCTGCTCAAAATGGAAGTGGGCATCGTGCCGGTGGTCAAAGACTACCTGACATCTGCCACGTACAAGAAGCGCGAAAACAGCGATTTCTCCGTAGACCTGCTGTATGATGTCTTGCTATCCCGGTTTAACCTGCCTAAAAACTTTCACACCAAAGACCTGTTGCAAACCACAGGTGCCTCTGTGATAGAGGGCCACTATGATTTTGAGTCTATAGGGCTGGAGACAGACTATGGGAGCATCAGTGTAAACAGGGCAAAGATCGTATCTATCACAGTTAGCTTCAAGGATGTAAATAACCCCGGGTCCGGCACCTACAAGCTCAATGCAAATCAGCATATAGTAGGCAACTCTAATGGTGGCTGGCTGAATACCGGTATCCTCATACGCAAAGATCAATCCGTGCAGATACTGGCCTCTGGTGTGGTCAATATCGCCAGCCTCTCAAATAATGCCTATACGCCCGATGGCGGTGTGAACGGTACCCCCGGCCCTAAATCCGGTGAGCCGTCATACGGTTGCCTGGTTTTCAAGATCGGAGAGAGCGGGCAGGTGGTCAAGGCCGGTGATACGTTTGTAGGCAAAGCAATGAATACCGGTATATTATACTTGTCCATTTTTGAGTCTGTCTACAATGCAGCCAATACCGGTACGTATACGGTGAAGGTCACAGCTAATCAACAATGATCCGGAGGCTGCATCACTTAGTGTCCAATTACACCCCTGCTGTCGATAAAGTATCCTAAAGCAAGTACTAGGCTTGCCGGGTATTTCGTTGTTTAGCTATCAGATGAAAAGGCTCATTTTTCTTTGTTTGGCTATTGTCTCTTTTGCAGCTGTCCGCTCGCAGCCAGTGACCCCATTTTATGACTGGCAGCATGACCCCGCCTGTGTAGCCTGGGTCAATAAAATATATGACTCACTGACAGTAGAGGAGCGGATAGCGCAGTGCTATATGCTGTCCGCACACACAGACTCCCTGCCAGAGATGGCCAGAGTAGAGTCTCTGGTGCGCGCAGGTCGCGCAGGAGGTATCATCTTCTTTCGCGGGCATCCTACTACGCAGCTAGACTGGACCAATAAACTGCAATCGCTCTCCAGGGTGCCGCTCATGATAGCTCTCGACGCAGAGTGGGGTCTGGGTATGAGGCTGGATTCTACACCATCCTTTCCGCACAATCTGACGCTCGGCGCGGTAAGTGATAACATCCTGATACGCCAGATGGGCGAGGAAATAGGCCGCGAGTGCCGCCGTATGGGTGTTCAGGTAGATTTTGCCCCGGTAGTAGATATCAATAGCAATCCGCAAAACCCTGTGATCAATGACCGCTCCTTTGGCGAAGACCGGTATAAGGTAGCTGTCAAGGCTGTGGAGTATGCAGATGGCTTGCAGTCTTCTAATGTGCTGGCCTGCGCTAAGCACTTCCCCGGACATGGTGATACAGACAAAGATTCGCATAAAACACTGCCTGTCGTACTCAAGCCGCTCGATAAACTGGAGGCATTTGAGTTATTCCCATTCCGGGTCATGCTGAGCAATGGCATAGGTGGTGTGATGGTAGCGCACCTCAATGTACCTGTGCTGGACAGTGTGACCACCTCTCTGTCAAAGAGAGTAGTGACAGGGCTGCTCAAGGAGCAGATGCACTTCGATGGGATCGTATTCTCTGACGCACTCAACATGAAAGCTGTGACCAGCCAGTATGCCGAGGGTACGATAGACAGCATTGTTTTTATGGCGGGAACTGATGTGCTGGAGTATTCTGAAAATCCTGAAAAGGGACAAGAGAAAATACTGGCAGCATACAGGGATACGACGCTGGCCGACAGTATACTGGAGGCCCACGTAAAAAAGATCCTGGCCTACAAGTACAAACTAGGCCTGCGTGAATGGCATCCCCTCAGCACAGAAAACCTCTACTACGATATCAATACCGATTCGGCCATTGCGCTTCGCCGCGCACTGTTTGAAAAGGCTATCACGATAGCTGCTGACGATGGCCGGCAGATACCCCTGCAGAATCTCATTGCGCATAGGACTGCTTCCG
>JAFDYP010000258.1 GCA_018267355.1 Bacteroidota bacterium | reverse complement strand
CCCCTATCTCATTGAAATACACCTGCGGGATCGCATATTACTAGGTACATTTACGTCAGCTTAGTAGAACAAAAGTGTATTTATGTGGAAGATAGGAGCGGCGAAAGCGGACATTACAGCATTCAAAAAAGGCGTGGGCATGCTCGGTTACGGGCTGTATTTCAATACAATGGAGTCTATAGAGACGCCACTTTTTGCACGCGCATTTATCATACAGGACGAGACAGCGGGCACTAAAGTGTGCCTGGTCAACTGTGAACTCGGTTTCATCACCATCGCATTAAAGAAAGGGGTCCTCAAGGAGCTGCGATTCCGCAATCCCAACTGCGGCTATGATGATGACAACCTGATGCTCACGGCTCAGCATACCCATAGCGGTCCGAGCGGGTACTCATACTATGGCTTTTACAATATCAGTACGCCCGGCTTTGTGATGGATGTGTACCAGAAATTGGTGAGGGGCATAGCTGACGCTATAGAGGCCGCTGAGCACAATGTACGTCCCGGTCACATTACAGCCTCGGCAGGTACCTTTGAGCCGGATAAGGAGGTAGCATTTAACCGCTCTCTGGACCAGTACAATCAAAACCCGGAGGTGAAAGAAAAGGCCACCCGCGAGACAGCCCACCTGGCGGTAAACCGTGAGATGCTTCTACTGAAATTCACCGGAGATGATGGAGAGGATATAGGCGAGATCAACTGGTTTGGTGTACATACCACCAGTATCTCAAATGACAACAACAAAGTCTGCTCGGACAATAAAGGCTATGCCTCACGCTTTACAGAGGAATATTTTTCCAAGAATGGAAAGAAAGACTTCGTTGCGGCATTTGCACAGGGTACCTGTGGTGATGTGACACCGAGGTTTATCTATAATCCCAAGCACAAATTCCAGCGTGGTTATTGGGAGGGCAAATACAAAGATGACTTTGAGAGTGCCCGCTACAATGGCAAGCTGCAATCAGAGAAAGCTATCGAGATATATGAGAACGCTGAAAAGAAAGGCTTTGAGGTGACCGGTGGGCTGGATTATGATACGTTGTTCGTCAACTTTGCAAATGTGACCAGTGATCCTGAGTTTGCCAATGGCCAGTTTGATGCGCAGACAGGACCGGCCTCTCAGGGTGTTGCGTTCTTCGGCGGTGCGCTGATGGATGGTCCGGGTGCTGCGCCACCGCTGCTCTGGCTATTCCGCACTGCCTCCCGTATCGTAAAGGTGTACGAACGCATCCTTTGCAAATTCAAAAACGAAAAGTTCCGCGCAGCGGTAGACCGCAAATACCGCACCCAGGGCAAGAAGGACGTGATGATCGAGACACACGCCCGCCGTGTACTCGGTACCAAGCATGTAGACAAACTGATCACACCGGGCTGGGCAGATCCGAGTATCGCTTCGATCAAATATTTCTTTGAGAAGATCGGCTATAAGGATAAGCCGTGGACCCCACGTATACTGCCGCTGCAGATCTTTACGCTAGGCAATATTGCATTGGCTGCTTTCCCTTTTGAGATCACGACGATAGCCGCCAAGCGCTTGCGCAAATCACTCGAGGAGACGCTGAAAGATAAAGGCATTCGTCAGGTGATACTAGTGCCTTATGCCAATGGCTACTCCGGTTATGTAACCACATATGAGGAGTACCAGGTGCAGATGTATGAGGGGGGGCATACCGTCTTTGGTGAGTGGACACTGGCTGCACTCCAGACCAAGTTTGACCAGCTGGCCAAGGCCATGCTCAAGTCACGCGCCGAGCGTGTGATCAAGCATGATGACATGCCGCCGGACTTCACAGAGGACGATCTAAATCAATACCCATACCTCAAGCGCGCCTGGTATATCCGCCAGGAGAAGCGTGAACTCAAGAAACTCCAGAAGGAGCAACGCGCAGCAGCGGCTGTCTCCGTGGCGTAATCTCGCAGGGCAGATTATTTTGATATTTTAGCGGTATGGCTCTGACAAAAAAGCTGAACGAGATATCTGACAGCCTCAATAGGGTGCGCCCAGGCAGGATGAACGTGATCATGCATATCATCTTCTGGGTGCTCTATTTTGCATTTTTGACTTTCATCGCTACACAGTCGCTGCCGCTGCAGTACGCTATCCAGCGGAACCTCCTGATCGTGATCTTCAACTCACTGGTGTTTTATATCAACTTCCTCTGGATCATGCCGGAGTACTTTGAGCGGGGAGATTTGCGTTCGTATGCCTTTGCCATGATAGGTATGATGATACTGGCCACACCATTGCAGTACTTCATAGAGGTTACGTTTTTCTCCGTGCCTGATAGTATAAAGCTCTATACCTATAATGTACGTTATGTAGTGCTCATCGCCATCTCTTGCTTCATCTTCCTCATGCTCAGTACCCTGCTGCGCATGTCTATGTCGCGCTACTACTTTGAGCGGGAGCTGCTGGAGCTGAAGGCTATAAAGTTTGAGGCAGAGCTGAAGTTCCTGCGCGAGCAGATCAATCCGCATTTCCTCTTTAATAGTATCAACAATATCTACAGCCTCTCTCTGGAGAACTCTCCCAATACACCGGATATGATCCTCAAGCTGTCCGAGCTGCTGCGCTATATGTTGTATGATTGCAATCATCCCTTCGTCGCACTCGAGAGCGAGGTCAAGTGTATCTCCTCTATCATCGAGCTTTTCCAATTGAAGTATCCAGATCCGGTAGATGTGCGGTTTGTGGTGAAGGGCGACCTGAAGGATAAAATGATCGTGCCCAACCTATTCACACCGCTGGTCGAGAATGCTTTTAAGCACGGAGATTTCGGTACAAATAAGAAAGCCTTTCTGGATATCACCTGCGTGGCGCGCAGCTCCTACATCTATTTCAGTGTCAAGAATAGCAAATCGCCGATACTGGAGCCTCTGAAAGGGCCGGGAGGCATAGGCATCCAAAACCTGAAGCGCCGCTTCCAGATCAACTATGAGCCGTCCGGCCAGATCAAGTTTGAAGATGAGAAAAATATCTTCTCCGCAGCTATGAAAATTCCTTTGCCGCGCTAAACTTTTATCTATCTTCATTCGTCAATCCACTAAACACCAGCCACATGATCCGTACACTGCTCGTAGATGATGAATACCCATCATTGAAGATCCTCGAAAACTTTACGCTGAAACTATCAGAATGCGAGGTAGTAGCCAAGTGCAGCAATGCTGCCGAGGCCGTAGCAGTACTGGAGAAGGAAAAAGTGGACCTCATGTTTCTGGATATACAGATGCCGGGTATGACGGGCATAGACATGCTGAAGAAGCTACCTGTAAAGCCGGTTACGATCATCACCACTGCCAATCATGACATGGCGCTGGATGCATTCAACCTGGACGTGGTGGACTACCTGGTCAAGCCATTTTCCTTTGAGCGTTTCAATCACGCCATGGAGCGCGCGAAGGCCTACCTGAAATACAAACATCAGGACTCTACGGCCATCACTGAAAAGCCGGACTATATCATGGTCAAGTCTGACTACAAGATCGTCAAGATATTCTTCAAAGAGATCAAGTACATAGAGGGTCTGGGCGAGTATGTGAAGATCATACTGGACAAAGGAAACTTTGTGGTCACACTTGAGGCGCTCAAGAATCTGGAAAAGATGCTGCCCTCAGACCAGTTTATCCGGATACACAAATCGTATATTCTCAATACTGCACTGATACGGGCTGTGAGCGGCAATATGGTCTCGCTCAATGATGGCTCAGCACTCCCTAT
>JAFDYP010000257.1 GCA_018267355.1 Bacteroidota bacterium | reverse complement strand
TTTCGTTACTTTATTACATTCTTTACCAAAAAACAAGCAATGAAAAAGCTCTTTACACTGGTGTGTGGTATGGGTCTGATGTCTGCGGCATTTGCCCAGACCTGGGACTTTACCACATCATCGTCTTTGCCCAGCGGATTTGTGACATGGAAACTGGACGGACAGACCGCAAATTCAAATTTCAGTACAGCTACACAGAATGCATTCAACAATGGCGGCGGATGGGTGGAATTAGGCTCTGCCTCTGCTGGTTACTTTGCCGCTACCACCTCATGGTTCAATAACCTGACCATACCTTGCGACAGGTGGCTCGTCACACCACAGATCACCGTCCCTACAGGTATGCCAAATTACTCTCTGGTATGGTATGGCGAGTCTCTGGATGATACATATCGCGATTCATATGAGGTGAGGGTGTCTACTACAGACTCTGCCACTACCTCTTTTGGCGCACCGGTCCTGACCATCGAAGAGCCGGGTGCACTCACTGTGCATGTACTCCCACTGGCCGCTTATGCTGGTCAGACTGTACGTGTGGCTTTCCGTGATGTGGCTACAAATGAATATATCCTTGCATTTACCAAGATGCAGGTGACTGACCTTCCTTCTTATGACATGTCTGTCAAGAAAGTAGAGACATATGAGCACAACTGGCTGTCTCAGTCTGCTACGCTCTCCGGTACGATCCAGAATCTGGGTTTTGATACCGTGACCAGCTTCAGGCTAAACTATAGCGTGAACGGCGGTGCCACAGTATCATCAAACGTGAGCACGACACTGTCTGCGCTGGCTACTGGTTCATACTCTATACCTGGCTATACTGCTCCGGCAGAAGGTGTCTACAGCTTCAAAGTCTGGGCAGACAATATCAATGGCTCTATAGCTGATCAGGTACCTGCCAATGATACAGCATCTACCAGTGGTATCTTCTTCTATCCTCAGGTCGCAGGCCTGCAGAAGAATGTCCTGGTAGAAGAGTTTACCGGTGCATGGTGCGGCTATTGCCCTGGAGGTGCATTTGCTGTGCGTGACCTCGTGGCCGCTATGCCTAGTGCCATACCTGTGGCTATACACGATCAGGCTGGCCGTGGTGCTACATCTGATCTGATGCAGATAGCTGACGGTGTCACTGTGAGCAATACTTTCAATACCGGCTTCCCATCAGCTATGGTGGATCGCGTATACTACATAGATCAGCAGGACGTAGCGCTTGGGTTCTATGGGTATACTAATACTAACTACACAAACCTGCAGCTGCAGGAGGCTACCTTCCGCGCCTCACAGGCTACTCCGGTCAATGTGAGCCTCTCTGACAAGTCTTATGACAGCACTACAAATCAACTGAGCGTGACTGTCAATGCAGACTTCCTCAATGGTCTCTCTCAGGGTGACTACAGGTTTAACCTCTACGTAGTAGAAGACTCTGTGATCACCTCTGGTACCGGCTATGATCAGGAAAACTACTATGCTGATCCTAATGGCTATATGTCTGGCCAGAGCGATCTGAATACCCTGCCTGCTACTATCACAAACGATGGTGCCGCAGGTGACTGGTCTCAAAACCACGTACTGCGCTCTATGGCAGGCGGTGCATGGGGTACACCAGCCGTGATCCCGTCTGCACCTGCAGCCGGTGGCACATACTCTAAGGCTTACACACTGACGCTCAACCCTAGCTGGAGAAATCACTTCGTCAAGCTGATAGGCGTGGTACAGGAATACAATACCAATACACAGCGCCGCTATGTCCTGAATGCTGCTGAGACCTCTCTCCTGGATGTCAATACCGGCATCCGCGAAACAGCTCAGCTCAATAAGCTCGGTGTCTATCCTAATCCTGCCTCTACCATAGCTACCCTGGAGATAGATCTCAAGAAGAATGAGATGGTAGATATAGTATTGGTAAACAGCCTCGGTCAGACAGTATCTGAGCCAAACTCTGTACTGCTCAATGCAGGTGCCCACTCAGTGAAGATACCTGTGAGCCAGCTGGCAAACGGACTCTACACTGTCAAGGTAACTGTAGATGGCACAGTGAGCTCACTGCCACTCTCTATCGAGAAATAAGCGATACATCATATCCACAAAAGATGGCTGCCCGCAAGGCAGCCATCTTTTTTTGTGCCTACCTCTGCTAGAGAGGTAGCTCTAGGTCTCCTTCGGGTATTAGGGCAGTCCCACCCATATCGGCAGCTGGCAGTCTGCATTTAGTCGCTTCTACCGGATAGATTGTTGGCAGCGCTCCACTATCAGTCACTCCCGCTATGGCTATGTTTATGCTATCCGCCCCGCCATAAAATAAAAAGCCGGAGAGACTCCCCGGCTTTGCTAAAAAGATGCTTTTTCTTTTTCCTATTGCAGTACCTCGCGGAGCTTCTCCTCCAGCTGGTCGCCGCGCAGGTTCTTGGCTATGATCTTGCCCTCCTTGTCCAGCAGAAACTGCGCCGGTATCGAGTTGACACCATACGTGCGTGCAGCGGCACTCTGCCAGCCCGCCAGGTCGCTCACATGGTATGGCCATATCAGGCCGTCCTGTGCTATCGCGCCCTTCCATTTCTCGCCATCCTGGTCCAGAGACACGCTATAGATGGTAAAGCCCTTATCCTTAAACTTATTGTAGGCTGCCACTACATTCGGGTTTTCCCGTCTGCACGGGCCGCACCAGCTCGCCCAGAAATCTACCAGCACCACCTTGCCCCGCAGGCTGCTCAGCTTCACCTCCTTGCCGCTCGGATCCTTGAATGCCAGCTCAGGCGCCTGCGCACCGATAGCCGTCTGCGCCTGAGACTGCTCTGCCAGCTGCTGCTGCTTGAGCTGTGTCTCCATATTGGTCAGCTGGGTGCGCATCTCTTTGGCGTAGCTCGAGGTTGGCATTTCTTTCTCCAGGCGCTCTACTATGGCCTTATTCTCAGCAGGGTAGTGGTCCATACGCAGGAAGCTCGTATAGTACAGCGCCACGAGCACATCCTTGGTGGCAGCGGCTTTCTGCTTCATGGTGTTTTCCAGCTGCATGCCGGCGGCCTGTATGGCGGTGGCCATCTTCTGCAGGGTATCCATGCCGGCGCCGCTATTTTGCGCCATCTGAAACTGGTTATTCATGGCCTGTAGCTTTTGCTGCTGCTCGCTGATCGTCTTGATCGCATCCTGAAACTCCGTATTGCTCTCCGTACCCTTGCTGAACTTCGCCCCGGTGCCCGGCGTATTGTAGTCCAGCTCCACCTTGTATGGCTTATTCTCCAGCAGCATCAGCCACGCGTGCTGGTTGTCTATCCTCAGCCGGTAGAAGCCCTTCTCTGCCGTACTCGACATATGAAAGTCCCCACCAGCAGCGATCTTCGCGCTATCTATCACCGTGATCTGGCTCAGGTTTAGCCGCTCCAGGTAGATCGTGCCGCTACCGCCCTTCACAGCGCCGTCTATGGTATATTTCGTACCATCGCCCGCGCTATTGCACGAGGTCATAGCCACCAGTATCAGTATCACGAGAGATGTCAGTCTTTTCATTGTATTGTTTCTTGATTGCCCCTGTCCGGAGCTATAGCTAAAGTATCTATTTTAAAATCTTTTTTGCGCTTACCCTTTTTGGGGCAGCCCCGTATTCCTATGTGATCTATGTGTTCTATGTGGTTCAGAATGTATCTCCTTTTGCGTTTCCGCGCTTTTGCGGTTAAACCTGTATTAAGAAGCCAGCAATTCCCCCATGATCTTATTCACCAGCTTAGGATCCGCCTTGCCCTGTGAACCCTTGATCACCTCACCCACAAATAGCCCCATCAGACCCTTCTGTCCACCCTTATACGCCGCCACCTTCTCCGGGTACTTTGCCAGCACAGCCACCGCCAGGTCCTTGATCATACCCTCGTCACTGCTCTGCAGCAGGTTCAGGCGCTCCAGCACCGCCAGTGGCGATTCCGTAGGGTTAGCCACCAGCTCCGGCAGCACCCGCTGAGACGCCACGGCAAAGTTCGTCTTGCCCGCATCTATCAGCGCTATCAGGTCGGCTATCGTCTGCGGTTTCACAGGCAGCTCGGCTATCTCCAGCGCATTCTCATTCAGGTAGCTCTTGATCGGGCCCAGCAGCCAGTTAGACGCCGCCTTGTAGTTCTTTGTCAGCGCCAGCAGGTCATTGAGGTAGAAGGCTGTATCCTTATCATCCGTGATCACGCGCGCATCATACTCCGGCAGGCCATACACCGTAGTGTACTCCACTATCAGGTCGCGGCTCAGCTTAGGCATCGCCGCGCGCACCGCGTCTACATACTCATCAGTCACGATCACCGGCGGCAGGTCCGGCTCGGGAAAGTACCTGTAGTCATGCGCCATCTCCTTGCTACGCTGCGAGAGGGTGATCCCCTTCAGCGCATCATAGCCGCGCGTCTCCTGCGCCAGCCGCTCGCCGCGCTCCATCAGCTCCACCTGGCGCTCAAATTCATATTCTATCGCCTTCTTCACATTGCGCATCGAGTTCATGTTCTTCACCTCCACGCGCGCGTTCAGCTTTGTATCGCCCTTCAGGCGGATCGAGATATTCGCATCGCAGCGCATAGATCCCTCCTCCATATTGCCATCGCAGATATCCAGGTAGCGCACCAGCTTCCGCACCTCTGTCAGGTACTGGTAGGCCTCGTCACTGCTGCGTATATCCGGGCGGCTCACTATCTCTATCAGCGGCACACCCGCACGGTTCAGGTCCACGAGGGTAAAGTACGGGTCCAGGTCATGCGTGCTCTTGCCCGCGTCCTCCTCCATGTGGATACGCTCCAGTCCCACGCGCTTCTTCTCGCCCGCCACCTCAAATTCTATAAACCCACCCTCACAGATCGGCGTCTTGTCCTGCGTGATCTGGTAGCCCTTCGGCAGGTCCGCATAGAAGTAGTTCTTCCTTGCAAACTGGTTCTCCCTCCTGATCGTGCAGCCCGTAGCCAGGCCTATCTTCACGGCATACTCTATCGCCTTGCGGTTCACCCGTGGCAACGTGCCCGGATGCCCCAGCGAGATCGGGCTCACCTGCGTATTGGGCGCAGCGCCAAAGGCCGCTGAGTCCCCGCAGTACATCTTACTCTGGGTACTGAGCTGCGCATGCACCTCCAGCCCCACTATCACCTCATATTTATCTGAAACAGCTGACATAATGGTCTATAGACTAAGCCGTCAAAGTAAAGCAATTTCCAGCGGCTGCCAAACCGCTCTATGTACCACCCATGTTGTCATCCTGATGCGACCTCCAAATGCGGGATCCCCGAATACACTAGGGTAGGTGAAAGACTCCCTACTACTCGTCTGCGTTTGTAACGCAGATGTGGTGTTATCGAATTTTATCACCTTTCCTTTTTTTCTTTTCAAAGGAGTGTCT
>JAFDYP010000256.1 GCA_018267355.1 Bacteroidota bacterium | reverse complement strand
TTTCTCATCATCACCTTTTGAGAAAGGTGCGCGGATATTTAGATAGCAGTCAAAGTTCTCAAAGATATACTTCTTGATAGGGCTGATATATGAGAGCTGGTGATCCTCGCCATACTCCAGCAGAAGGTCACCTATACCATCGAGCTCAATATTAAAGTGTGGCTGGCCTCCAGCTATATAGACGGCCTTGGCTACTTCTTTCAGCAGGGGCTCTGCCAGGTGTGAGCTATTGATATATACCTGATCGCCCTTCTGCACCGCGAGGCAATAATTGACCAGCAGGTTTGCGTATTTTTCTATCAAATTTGACATCGGAAAATTTTGTGCATCGAATATATCAATAACTCCCAAGTCCGCTACATGACATGAGGTCAATGATAATTATGAAAAAGCTATTCCCCTCTGACAGGCTTGAGTCCCGCTACTCCTCCTGGTACCGCCGCTCGCTGAATATCTGGCCCTGCATCTGGTGCACCGGTAGCCGGATAAAATTTGTCTCGGGCGACTTTCGAGAGCTGCACGTACAGCTCTCTCTAAACTGGCGCACGCGTAACCGTGTAGGCACTGTCTATGGCGGCAGTATCTACAGCTCCGTAGATCCCTACTACATGCTCATGATGATGGAGATACTGGGGCGGGACTACATCGTCTGGGACAAGGGTGCCTCGGTCAAATTTGTACGACCAATCACAGATAAGGTCAAGTGCCGTTTCCTGATCTCAGATGAGCTGGTAGAGAAAGTAAAAGCAGAGATCGCCGTAAACGGCCAATATGTCTTTGAGCTACCGTTGGAATATGTCGATGACGAAGGTAAAGTCTACGCGGTCTTTACCAAGACGGTGTATACAGCTAGTAAAGAGTATTATAAGAATAGGAAGGCTGCGGCGGCTTAGCCATTTTCTTCGCCGTCATGTTCTGTCTTCTGACCTCCTTGCAGCTTATGTATCTTCTTCGTCCCGCTATACATGCTAAATTTCAGGTACCGGCATTCCAGCTGACCATTGTATAGCGTCAGCTTGCGCGATGGACGCAGGCCGATACTTTTTAGTGCATCCATATTAGAGCTGATCAGCCAGCAGTCGTAGCCGGAATAGTAGACCTTCCACGTATCGCCGATAGACTTGTATAGCGCATCGATATCTTCCCTGTCCATACGCTCACCATACGGAGGATTCACGATGCAGACACCGCCACCCTCCGGCGGCTCTATATCGCGGAAGTCACTATTGATGATCGTAATCATATCGTCTACCTTTGCCCACTTAATATTTTCTTTCGCCTTGCGCGCCACGTGAGGAGATAGCTCACAACCAAACAGTTTGATATCCGTGCTGCTGATGCGCTCCACGGCCTTGCTATGGATGGTCTCCCACAGCTCCTTGTCATACGGCAGGAAACTATGCCACATCTCAAAGCCGAACCACTCGCGGTGGATGCCGCAAGGGATATTGGCGGCTATCATCGCCGCTTCTATCAATATCGTAGCAGACCCACACATCGGGTCTACGAGCGGGCGGTGCCCCTCCCAGCCTGTGAGCATGACCATTCCTGCAGCCAGTACTTCATTGATCGGCGCGAGGTTGGTCTTGGCGCGGTAGCCACGCTTGTGCAGCGACTCGCCGGAAGAGTCCAGCGCCAGTGTCACGACATCGTGATAGATGTGTATGTTGAGGCGGATCGTAGGTTTGTCCAGATCCACAGATGGCCTGCTGCCATACTTTTCGCGAAACTGGTCTACGATCGCATCTTTAGCCTTTTGCGATACGAACTGTGAGTGATTGAAAAACTCGGTATTGAGCGCCGTATCGATGCCTATTGTATCATTAGGACTCAGGTACATGTCCCAGTTGATCGCTTTGATGCCGTCATATAGCTGCTGGTCGTTAGACGCGCTGAACTTGTGTATCGGCACCAGTATCCGCAGCGCAGTACGCACGAGCAGATTAGCCTTGTACATCACACCGATATTTCCCTCAAAACTGACTGCGCGATTGTGGACTTCTACATTTTCTGCGCCGAGCTTGCGTAGCTCAGTGGCGCATATTTCCTCTAGTCCGAAGATGGTCTTGGCGACCATCTTGTAGTTTTCTGAGATACCCTTCATCTCTATTTACATTTATTTGAATAATAACAATGGAGCCAACCTCCAGTTGCTGCGCAAAGGTAGCGAAATAATACTTATGACCTTAGCTGTGGTACACACGCGAAGCAACAATCAGCCCATCCCATATCTCCAGTACCTCGCCGACAGTCATATCTGCCTCACCATCTACCGTGCGGACATATTCCATAAAGATGCTACTATCATCTGCGATAAACTTTGTAAGCCGATATCTTAGCGACGGCAGCCGATCAAAAGAATCCCGCCACCATAACAGCAGCGCATCCTTGCCAGTGATGAGGCCATTGGTCTCCGGCTGAAGCAATTTTAGTTTGGGACTGTAGTGTTTCGCACCGCCTGCATATAGAGACAAAAGTTTCTCAAGGTCATGCTCGTTGAAAGCATCAAACCATTGATGAGCTATTGAAAGAGTACTGCTCACGTTGGCTTCAACATTTTTCATACACTACCGCTAGTCCCTGTCCTACACCGATACACATTGTAGCCACACCATATTTTACTTTAGCACGGCGTTTCATCTCATGCAGCAGGGTGGCTGTGATACGCGCACCGGAGCAGCCCAGCGGATGACCGATGGCGATAGCGCCTCCATTCACATTCACGATAGACGGGTCAAAGCCCAGGTCACGCACACAGGCGAGGCTCTGCGACGCGAAGGCTTCATTGAGTTCTACGAGGCCGATATCGGATACTTTCAGTCCGGCACGATCCAGCGCCTTGCGCACGGCATAGATGGGGCCGATGCCCATGATAGATGGCTCTACGCCGGCAGTGGCCATGGCTACAACGCGAGCCATTGGCTTCAAGCCATGCTTTTTTACCACCGCCTCGCTGGCGACCAAGGTAGCTGCTGCCCCGTCATTGATGCCGGATGAATTGCCTGCGGTCACTGTTCCGTCTTTGGCAAAGGCGGGTTTTAGTTTCGCCAGGTCCTCTATAGATGATAAGCGTGGATGTTCGTCTTTTACAAAAGAGATCTTCTCGCCTTTGCCTTTATCTATTTCTACCGGTACGATCTCGTCAGTGAATTTTCCCGCCTCGTGTGCGGCCTTGTATTTCACCTGAGACTCATATGCGAACTGATCCTGCTCGGCGCGGGAAATATTCCATTGCTTCGCTACATTCTCTGCTGTCTCGCCCATAGAGATGGTATAGTCTGATGGGAATTGCTTATTGGTAAAGCGCCAGCCCAGGGTCGTATCAAACATCTGCTGCCCACGATCAAAGGCAGAGGTCGCCTTGCTCATTATCATCGGGGCGCGGCTCATGCTCTCTACGCCGCCTGCTATATACAGATCTCCGTCACCTGCCTTGATTGCCCGCGCGGCATCGCCTATAGCCTGCAGGCCCGATGCGCAGAGGCGGTTGACTGTCACCCCCCCGATAGACTTAGGCAACTCTGCGAGCAAGACGGCCATACGGGCCACATTGCGATTGTCCTCGCCGCTTTGATTGGCAGCGCCGAAGATGACATCTTCTACCGCTGCAGTGTCAAGCCAGCTATTGCGCTCCACAAGTGCACGGATCACATGCGCGGCGAGATCATCGGGTCTCACCGTGCTGAGTGTACCGCCGTATTTGCCTATAGGAGTGCGGAGAGCGTCTATGATGTATGCATCCATTACTTTTTGGTTGATGCCGCTAAGCTATAAAAAATAGAAGCCGGTACCATAGGTGGTACCGGCTTTAAAAATCTTAAAGGAAGATTGCTTCGCTCTCGCTCGCA
>JAFDYP010000255.1 GCA_018267355.1 Bacteroidota bacterium | reverse complement strand
GGATATGGCCCGATTCATTATGATTGTTCTACACTAAACCCCATACGACTAAAATTTGTTGGAAGTCCCAACCGAACTTTCCCATCCAACCCATACTTGAAGGTTATGTTCTATACAGCAAGCAGTACTACTGATACAGTAGATATTCCTTTAAGGGATACAATAATCAATGGTGTGACTACCAAGACAGGTGATGCTACAGTTCAGAACAATTAAGCTTTCTTATCCAAACCGTCCTTAAGGACTTCAGACATATCATCCTTGTTCCTTTTCAGATAGCCTAATACAAACTGCCATACATCTATTCCAGTTACAGCATTGACGTTTTCGGCAATGCTTTTTAGTTCTGTCAAGGCTACAGCAACCGCTACAATTTGGGCCAAATGAAAAGCATCGATATTGAATAGCTTCTGAACAATGAACCCAGATATAACAGCAATGTTGTATAGTAACACCTTGCTAATGATATTGCCAAACCTGAAGCTGGTTATCTTCTCTCCCAATTTCCACGCTTTATAGACCCCTGTGATGGTGTCCAAGATGATTAGGGCCACCACTGATAGGATAAGAGCCTGAATAGGGGCAAAAAAGGCTATTAGGGCCAATATTCCAGCTTTTAGGATAGTAGGTAAGGATGAATCGGTCATAGGGCTTAAAAGGGCTTAATTGAGACAGTAGCCATTGCAGCTTATGTTCCCACATCTGCAATAGCCAAGGTTATTGAGGTTATTGGTATTATATCCGTAGTTCCTGAAGTACAAGTCACAAGTGGTTGAAGTGTCAAGGCTAGGGGCTATCCCTTCTGCATCTGGGTTGGTGTAGTCTGGGAATAGGTCAGCATTAAAGGCTAGATAGTCCGTTATCTGGTTTTCATAGAATTCAGCACGGCTCTTAAGCACTTCCCTTAGATACTTCATATCTGAAATGGATGATTGAACCGTACCGTTATCAGCATTCAAATTTACAGTGCCTGAATTCCTTATCTGAATATGGATAAAGGGCAAAGTGGCTTCAGCAGCCCTATAAGCCAAAGCGGGCTTTATAAGACCTACCAGTTCAACTTCATTGGTCGTAAGGGTCTGACCAGAATAAGAAGCTTGTAGATGCTTGTAGAATTTGCTTCCAAGGATGTTCTGGGTATAGCTATCCTGTGCAAATTCGATTTGAGGCAGTATAAACTTCACATCAATATTGGTTCCCAGCGGTGTTTTATCCTTGATGTATTGTTCGCTAATGAAAAGTGTTGTAGCCATATGTTAGTTTAAGTTTGTATCTAGGTTGGTGAATGGCTGGAAGTATAGACCAGCATCCAGACCGTTTATTTTTAAAATCCTATTCAGAACGGTTTCAAGGATTCTTCTTTCTGGTGCAATAACTGTTGTCTGGAAGATGTTGAATGCTGATTCATATTCACCGACCAATGATAGCTTAGAAGTGCTATTCAATACACCGAATATGATACCTGAAGTAACCCTATGACTTCTGGTTATTTGGTCAACAATTTGGTCCGCTATTGCTACAAACTGTTTATCTATGTTGTTTACCTGAATGGGTTCAATGTCTGGTGCTGAATCCTTAGAATCACTGAATAGTATCATTGCCTTTCCTGCATTGCCTTGACCAGTGTATTCTCTTTTGATGCTATTCACTATTTCATCCCTTTGCTCTGGTGATTCTGGTTTCTTATAGAAGTTAATCTTCAATGATGGAGCCATTCCATTTGACACATTGGATAAATGGAACTTGCTAATAGCTGCATCTGCGGCTATCCAATT
Source organism: Bacteroidota bacterium (assembly GCA_018267355.1). GTDB lineage: Bacteria > Bacteroidota > Bacteroidia > Chitinophagales > LD1 > UBA1941. The sequence continues at coordinate 749 of JAFDYP010000255.1, read as the reverse complement.
AAGACCACTGGCATAAGTAGGGACACCATAGAACTGACCATCCAGTGAAGGATTCTTGATGAAGATTAGTTGGTTGGTATCAGTCTTGTTTGAAAGGTCAAAAGCTGCTATGGTTGTAGTCCCGTATGTATTAGGTCGCTTCCAATCCCTATTGTAAAAGTACTTGTCAACTTTACCTTGGCTTCCTTCTACTCCCAGACGAATGTTCATTACTGGAATCCTATTTATCTTGATGATTTTGGTAAAGGTCAAATCCCAGATAACTTCTAAAGCCATATTGCCGAATACTTGATAGTCTAGTGATAATTCAGCAGCAACATCTTGAAGTGACTTATCACAACCGTTGGCTAGGGTCTGGAATCTAGTTAATTCAGCTTGTTGGTCACTTGTAAGACCTGAAAAGTTACTAAAGGCAATATCCTTCCCTGTAATAAGAACTGACTTCTGAAGGGCTATGGATTGATGAATAGCTGAACTATTGTAAAGGTCGGCTAATTGGAGTGGGAAGAAATTGTCCTTGCCCCATCTAACCATACCATTGGATATTGTATAGGTAGATGTTGCTGGTATGTATTCGTTGTGTACGGAAAAATTGAAGGCTTCAACAGGATTGATATTGATGCTTTCAACTAGTGCTACAGGCTCTTTAGGTGCTTTAGCACCGAATGTAAATCCAAATAATTTCATAAGGTATAGGGTTCTATACCTTATATATTTTTAGCTGTAGATCTTATCTACACTTGCACCAG
>JAFDYP010000254.1 GCA_018267355.1 Bacteroidota bacterium | reverse complement strand
TAGGCAGCCCCAAAGTACATGCACTCGTGACCAAAGCAGGCAAAGCCAACTGGGATATCATGAAGCCCACCACAGCATCAGAAAAGACAGGCGGCAGTAATTCAGTCTTTGCACTGGAGATCAATACCTATAAAATAGAGAATGCCTACATAGTATATGATGATCAGAAGGGCGGCACCTATCTATCTATCGGTGACCTGGATTTCCAGGGCAGTGGCGATGTGACACAGGACCTGTACAAACTCAAGACAGAAACAGAGATCGCATCACTGACCTTCAAGAGTGGCGCGGTATCGTACCTGAGCAGCGCCAAACTGTCTGCTAAAAACGATATAGACGTAGACCAGAAGAACTCAAAGTATAGCTTCAGGCAAAATGAAATAGACCTGAATGACCTGGGGCTGCTGTTTGACGGCTTTGTGCAAATGAATAAAAATGACATCGGCATGGATGTGACCTTCAAGTCAAAGCAGGCTGACTTCAAGAGTATCCTTTCGCTGGTACCTGCCATTTTCAAGAAAGACTTTGATAAAATAAAAACCTCCGGTACACTGGCGCTGGATGGTGCCGTGAAAGGCTCGTATGACTCCACTACCCTGCCGGGCATCAAGCTGAACCTGCAGGTGAAGAATGCAATGTTTCAGTATCCATCCCTGCCATCTGCTGTGACAGATATCAATGTATCTGCCAATATCAATAAACCTCAGGGCTCTGCCGACCTCACAGTGATAGATGTGCCTGCGCTGCACCTGGCTATAGCCAGCGATCCTATAGATGCATCTATCCACGTGAGCACACCCGTATCTGACCCCAATGTAGCAGCAAAGATCAATGGCAGGCTGGACCTATCCAGCGTGCCTAAACTCTACCCGATGGAGGGACTGAAGCAGCTCACCGGGCTGCTCGTGGCCAAACTGAACTTTAAGGGCCGGATGAGTGATGTGCAAAAGAAAAACTATACCGCCATACAGGCCAGCGGCAAGGTGAAAGTGACCAACATGGTATATGACTCTAAGTCTACTCCTATGCCGGTGAAAGTATCTGACCTGGGCCTGACTTTCAATCCGCAGAAGGTATCTCTGGATAACCTGAGTGCCGTACTGGGCAGGAGCGACATCAATGCGCAGGGTTCTATGGACAACCTGATTGGGTATATGTTTAATAAGGGCAACCTGGTCGGTGTGGTGACGCTTAAGTCTAATCAGTTTGACGCCAATGAATGGCTTGTGAAAGATGATGCCACTACGAGTACAGCGCAGAAGAGCCCTGCCGATCCAAAGAATACCACCAGCACTCCTGCCGGCGGCAAGCAATACTTTGATGTGCCAAAGGGAATTGACTTTACAGCGAGGTCGCAGTTTGGCAAGATACTGTATGACAAGCTGGTCCTCTCTAATGTGACGGGTAACGTACATATCTATGACGAGTCCATACACCTGCAGGAGCTGTCTGCCAACCTGCTCGGCGGCTCAGCGGTCATCAGTGCGCTGTATGATACCAAGGGTACCAACCATCCTAAGGTCACCTTCAGCTACAACATCAAGAATTTTGACATCACACAGACATATACCACTGTAGACATGGCAGCCAAGATGGCACCTGTAATGAGGTACATACAGGGAACATTTGGCTCTGACCTGAGTGGTACCGGCGCGCTGAAAGAAGATATGAGCGTAGACTACAATAGCCTGAATGGTAGTGGCAAGGTGTCGATACCTTCTGCCCGTGTAGTAAACCTCCCTATCCTGCAAAAGATAGCTGAAGCTACGAAGGTGAAATCGCTGGATAACCTTGCGATCAACAATGCCTGGACTATTATCAAATTTCACGATGGCCGGGTAGATGTAGAGCCTTTTGATATCAAGTTTGGCAATGGCTATAACATCAATATTTCCGGATCGAATGGCTTTGATGAAACGATAGCCTATGACCTGAAGGCTGACATTCCTACGTCTGAGCTCAATCAGGCTACAGGTGGCCTGATCAGCAAAATTCCACAGATACCGGGGGTACCATTCAAAATGCCTGACAAAATCAATGTGACACTCAAGGTAGGCGGCACGGTGAGCAAGCCGACTGTGAGTGTAGGCAATGTAGCAGGTATAGGTGGCTCAGTAGGCGGTGCAGTGAAAGATGCGGTAAAAGACGCAGCGAACCAGGCTAAGCAGCAAGCAGAAGACGCCGCTAAAAAGGCTGCCGATCAGGCTAAGAAGCAGGCACAAGATGCAGCCGACAAAGCAGCCAAAGACGCTGCTCAAAAACTAAAGGACGCTACCAAGGGCATCAAGCTGCCGTTTTGATACGCGGCTCCTCTATCCTGACGATCATAAGATAAACCGCAGCTAGTAAGGCACCTGTGGCGCTGACCAGCAGTGCAATGGTCGCAGATACCTGGTCCCACATGATCCCGGTGAGGATGCTGGCAGCGAGCGCCATCAGTGAGGTGAGACCAGACAGGGAGCCGATCGCAGAGGCCGTCTCCGAGGCTGGCACGAGGCTGGTGACCAGCGCCTTTGATATACCCTCTGTAGCAGCAGAGTACAGACCATAGAGCAAAAAGGCGCAGGCAAATATGGTCATACTACTACCCATGGCTATGAGTGCGTACACCCCGGCGAAGAGAAATAAACCTACGATATAGGTAGGACGTAGCCCAAAGCGATCTCCCG
>JAFDYP010000253.1 GCA_018267355.1 Bacteroidota bacterium | reverse complement strand
TGCACATTAGTGTTGCCTCATCGCGGGATTACTTTGAGCAAGACCCGCTGGCACGCGCAGAATGGATAAAATTTTTTGCAGCTTTTATAAATAAGGAGAAAATGGCTGACAGTATTTTCAACAAGGTGAAAGCTGATTATGGTTTCATTCGAAATAGTACAGCAAAGATGGGAGAGCGCCCTACCGTTTTTTGCAATGTGCCATATAATGGGATATGGTATATGCCTTGCGGAAAGAATTATGTGGCCAGGCTCTTTACTGATGCCGGTAGCACCTTTCTGTGGCAAAAAGATGAGCCGATCAATGGCTTAAACCTCACACTAAATTTTGAACAGGTATACGAAAGAGCGGCCAATGCAGATTTCTGGATGAATCCGGGTGTGGTCTCTTCATTGGCGCAGCTCAGTGACCAGGATACCAAGTTCAAACTGTACAAAGCATTTAAGACTGGCCAGGTGTATAATTGCACCAATCGGCTCTCTACTGGAGGTGGTATGGATATGTGGGAGACAGGTACCTTTCGGCCAGATCTTGTATTGCGAGACCTTTCCCTTATTTTTCATGGTGGATCATCTCAAGACCTTTATTACTATAAAAAATTAAAGTGAGGTCAGGTTATCGTACTATATGGTGGCTCTTGCTCGCGGGCGGGGTAATCGTTGTTTTTATCCTGCAGATGGTAGTAGGCTCTTATCCTGTATCTGTACTGGATTTGCTTTCCATTAAAAATATTGACCCGGGAGTACGGGATATACTACTTCAGTCACGCCTGCCTGCCGCTATAGCCGCTACTTTCGGCGGGGCCGCACTGGCCGTGGGAGGATTGCAGATGCAGACATACTTTCGCAATCCAGTGGCGGGCCCGTTTGTTTTAGGCATTTCGTCAGGAGCTTCTCTTGGTGTGGCTATTTTTGTCATGCTCTCAGGAATGCTCGGTATCATGGCAGATATACCGGGGGGACTGATACTATCATCTTCTGTTGGCGCAGTTTTGATGTTTGCGCTAGTCACTGTTATCGCGCACCGTCTCAATAATGCGGTTTCTATGCTCATCATAGGCCTGATGCTTGCATCTTTCATCAATGCTGTGATAGAAGCCATACAGACCATAGCTACCGCTGATGCTATCAAAAGCTATCTGTTCTGGACTATGGGTAGCTATCGCACTATTACCTTGGTACAAGTGCCTGTCATGATAACTGTGATCAGCAGCGCTTTGGCCATCAGTATCACACTGATCAAGCCGCTCAACCTGCTTCTGACAGGGGAGGAGTATGCCCGTCTCTCAGGATTGAATGTGTCGCGTAGTCGCTTCTGGATAGTGATCAGTACCTGCTTACTCACCGGTGGTGTCACTGCTTTCTGCGGTCCGGTAGGCTTTATAGGATTGGCAGTGCCGCATCTGGCCAGAGGGTTATTCAGGACTTCAGATCACAAGGTGCTTTTGCCGGCTACGATCTTGCTTGGAGCATCTATTAGCGGGCTTTGTAACCTTCTGACAGCTATTCCTATTCACGGGCTTGTATTCTCTATCAATACTATTACCTCTCTGATCGGAGCGCCGTTTGTGATATGGATAGTCTTTCGCGGCAGGGCGCTACGATAGCATCAGAGGAGTTCTTGCATCTCCGCGACCATGGCATCGGTGATATCCAGATGAGTGACCATGCGTACCAGGGTGGGGGAGAAGGGTGATGTCTTAATGCCTTTGGCCGCGAGTATATCTGCCGTACGTGCACTGTCTTCTACCTCAAAGATCACAATATTGGTTTCGACCGGTATTACCTTTTTTACCCAGTCGCATTGCTTCAGCATTGCCTCGATCTGTTTTGCGCGGGCATGATCGTCAGCCAATCTTGCAATATTATTTTCCAGAGCATATATCCCGGCAGCTGCCAGATAGCCACTCTGCCGCATACCGCCACCCATCACTTTGCGGATCTTGCGTGACTTCTTGATAAAGTCTTTGCTACCCAAAAGGAGCGAACCGGCCGGCGTACCCAGACCTTTGGAGAGGCAGACGGAAATGCTGTCAAAGATACCCGAGATATCTGACGGGCTTTTATCTAGCGCAGTCAGTGCATTGAATATCCGGGCTCCATCCAAGTGGTATACCAGCCCTCGCGAGCGGGCAAAAGCGCCTATCTCCTTCATCCGGTCTATGCTATAGACAGCTCCTCCGCCTTTATTCACTGTGTTTTCTATGCATACCATGCGGGTATTGGGATACCAGTCATAATCCGGCAGGATGCAGCGCTCTATCTGGTCTACAGTCATGATGCCTCGGTCTCCATCTGTGAGGCGGACCGAAACACCGGAGTGAAACGCCCAGCCGGCTGTCTCATAGTTGTAGATATGGCAGAGTTTGTCACAGATGATCTCATCCAGTGGCTGGGTATGGGCCTTGACGGCGATCTGGTTGGTCATGGTGCCGCTGGGGCAGAAGAGCCCTGCCTCCATACCAAACATGGCGGCTGCCATTTCTTCTAATTTTCTGACGGTAGGATCTTCGCCAAAAACGTCATCCCCTACCTCTGCATGGTACATAGCGTCCAGCATAGCGCGACCAGGCTTAGTCAATGTATCACTGCGAAGGTCTATGATCATCTGTGTAAGATTTGAGAAATAAATGCCATAAATAGCTCAGGGCGAAAGAATAAGGGGAACACAAATCCAAAAAGCGCTCCCGAAAAGTGGGCCATATGGCCGATATTGTCACGCTTTTGTTTGGCCATATAGGCGGAGAATACAAGAAAAAGAGGACCCAAAATATAACCAGGGATATCTTTAACAAACATGATGGTTATACCTTTAGTCGGAACAAAAAGGATAGACGCAAAAATGATGGCTGATACTGCCCCAGATGCGCCTACAGCGTGGAAGTACTGATTTCTATATTGCTCAATTAAGTCTGGAATACTG
>JAFDYP010000252.1 GCA_018267355.1 Bacteroidota bacterium | reverse complement strand
GCTGCATTTCCCCGTCACTAAAGCGGTGCACGTCCATACGTGCCAGTGTGCTGCCATAGTGTTTTGCCACTTCGCCTGCCAGATATTGTGAGCAGGTACCGGCCAGGAGTTTGACTTCGGAGGTCATATCGTGATGTGTCTTTTTGGAAAAGAGCCGCAAATATAGTGTTTTGGTTTACAAAAAGTGGATAAAGTCTTTCGATTTCAACGTAATTAACTTCCCCCGATTAAATATCCACATTAGCCGAAAAAATGTAGTGTATAGCAGACTGAAAACAATGAAATAACATACTTTTAACCCCGAACAAAATCGCTCACCATGAGAAATCAACTTCTACCTAAAGTTGGATCTGTGAAAACGTGGCTCTTTTTCTCTTGCTTCCTGGCGCTATTTGCGCAAGCCGGACTCGCCCAGGTTGCTACAGCGTATCAGTTTACGCAGTCGTCCGGCACTTACACCCCTATCACTGGTACTGTCCTCGTGAGTGGTACCTTTGATGATGGCATCTTCCCGGTCACCATACCGACTTTCAAGTTCAATGGTACCAACTTTACCACCTTGTATGTGAATGAGAATGGATGGGTGGGTTTCAGGACTGCCGGCGCTATCACCAGCACGAGTAGTTATACTCCCATCTCATCAGGCCCCACTGCTGATGGTATCATCGCACCATTCGGTCGCGACCTCAATAATGCCGCCTCAGGCTCGCCGAGTGTAAGCTGGGCAGTGATAGGTACAGAGATAGTAGTACAGTGGCAAGACGTACGCCGCTATAGCAGCACTTCTACAGAGGACTTCAGCTTCCAGCTCCACCTCGATACTGTGAGCGGAGTGATCTCTGCCATATATAGTAGTGTGACAGGTACTACTACTGCCACCGGCCTTCCTCAGATAGGCCTGCGTGGTGTGAACAATACTTTTGCTACAAACGTAAATAACCGCTTGCTGAATACGGGTGGCCTGTGGAATGCTACCTCCAACGGTACATCAAACACCAGCACCGTTTATATAGACGACGCTACATCTTCTCCTACTTCCGGCCAGATATTCAGCTGGGTACCTGTGACATGCTTCCCACCTACGGGAGTCACCACAGCTAATATTACTACAAACTCTACAGATATCAACTGGACCGCACCTACCTCCGGTACTCCTGCCGCATACGGATGGGAGGTGGTAGCCCACGGCGCTGGTCCTTATGCTACTCCTATAGCATATAACTATGCTTTCGGCACTACAGCTAATACAGGAGCTGTACTCACCCCAAATACACAATATGATGTATATGTAAAAACAGGCTGTAGCCTGACCAACCTATCAGATACCAGTCTTTGGACTTCTGTAGCGACATTTACTACGCTCGCTACCTGCATAGTGCCATCGGCCCTGACTGCCAGCGGCGTGACCACTACCGGTGCCACTATCACCTGGAACTCATCACCATCGGCACCTGCCAATGGCTATGTATATGAGGCAGTAGCAGCAGGCGCGGGATCTGGTGCCACCCCTGTAGCGTCAGGTGCAGTGCCTGCCGGTGATACCACGGCTACATTCTCCGGCCTGTCTCCGAGCACGTCTTATGATCTATATGTCAGAGCATCCTGCAGCAGTACTGACTCCAGCAACTGGATAGGACCTGTCAGGATCACTACACTCTGCGTAGCGATCACATCGCTGCCATGGACAGAAGGTTTTGAATCACTGCCTGCTACTGCCGGCACCAATATATATCCTAACTGCTGGGCATATTCCAATATCACCAGCACAAACTACTCTTGTGCTGCCACCTGCAATAGCAATACTGCGCACGGAGGAAGCAACTTCATAGGAGGTAGCTGGTCGTTTAATGTGTGGGAATACACACCAGGATTCCAGCTCACAGCAGGTACATACTATGATTACTCTTTCTGGTATAGGACCACCGACGCTACAAACGGTTATGTAGTAGTATCTGCCTATGGTACATCTGCGGCTGCAGCGTCTATGACGAACGTGCTGGGTACTATCACAAATGCAGTTTCTTCCGGAGCATATACCAAAGTCACTTATACCTTCCAGGTACCATCTACGGGCGTTTACTATTTTGGCCTGCATGACTCCTGCCCTACATCGGCCCCTAACGGTATCGCATTCGATGACTTCTCCCTGCAGCTGTCGCCTACCTGTATAGCACCTACAGCATTGGCGCTGACAGGTTCTACAGCTACATCTGCCAGCATATCATGGACTGCATCACTGTCTGCCCCGGCTAACGGCTATATATATAAAGCTGTAGCGTCAGGTGCAGGTGCATCAGGCACTGCAGTAGCCAGTGGCACTACAGCTGCGGGCGTGACCACAGCTACAGTGACTGGTCTGACCGCAAGTACTGCGTATGACATATATGTACGTGGTGTATGCAGCTCTACCGATACCAGCACATGGCTCGGACCTCTCTCACTCACCACGCCATGTACAGCAATCAGCTCACTGCCATGGACGGAAGGGTTTGAGACGCTACCTGCTACCGCAGGTGCTAACGTATATCCCACCTGCTGGGCGTATACTAACCTGACGAGCAATAACTACTCTTGCTCAGCTACCTGCAACAGCAATACCTCTCATGCAGGTACCAATTTTATAGGTGGCAGCTGGTCATTCAACGTGTGGGAATACACACCTGGATTCCAGCTCACAGCGGGTACATACTATGATTACTCTTTCTGGTACAGGACCACAGATGCCACCAACGGCTATGTAGTAGTATCGGCATACGGTACCGCTCCTACCAGGACTGCAATGACCAACGTGCTGGGCACGATCACCAATGCAGTTTCTTCAGGTGCTTATACCACGGTGACCTATACCTTCCAGGTGCCTACTACCGGTGTATACTACCTCGGCCTGCACGACTCCTGCCCTACATCGGCGCCTAACGGTATTGCATTTGATGACTTCTCCCTGCAGCTCACCCCTGCCTGTACAGTGCCAACGGCACTGACTGCCGGTGTAGTGACTGCCACAGGTGCCACTTTCTCATGGACAGCATCTGTATCTAACCCTAGCAACGGCTACAACTGGGAAGTGGTAGCATCGAGCG
>JAFDYP010000251.1 GCA_018267355.1 Bacteroidota bacterium | reverse complement strand
CCTGATCCAATTCCTATCTTTGACCAAAAGGAATTGTCATGAAAAAGTCATTACTCTTGGCTGCAAGTCTGTTAGCAGCTACTATTCTTCTCTCTGAATGTAAAACCAAGAAGGCGGCCACCACGGCAGAACCAGCAAAGCCAGCGCCAGAAATGGCCGAGATCAATGCCGGGCACGATCTTTTTGATAATAAATGCGGTGCCTGTCACAAGCTGCCTAGCCCGCGCAAGCATGATGATGCCGGATGGGGCGAAACAATGGACCGCATGGCCCCCAAGGCCCACTTAAATGAAACCGAAAAGGTACAAGTACTCAAATATCTGACCTCAGCTGATAAGTAACTCCATGGCTACATATGAGAACCTGCCTGCGTCAGAGTACGATGTGGTCCTGATAGGCGCGGGCATCATGAGCGCTACGCTAGGTGTCTTTCTCAAGGAACTGCAACCTAATCTTCGTATAGGCGTTTTCGAGCGCCTGGACCGCATAGCAGGGGAGAGCTCAGATGCCTGGAATAACGCCGGAACAGGCCATTCGGCCCTATGTGAGCTAAACTATACTCCTGAGCTTGCTGACGGTACCATAGACATCTCCAAGGCGCTTAAAATAGCTGAGACCTTTGAGGTGTCAAAGCAACTATGGTCCTATCTGCTCAGGCATGGCTATATGGGAGCGGCTTCGGACTTTATCAATAGCACCCCTCATATGAGTTTCGTCTGGGGCGTGGAGAATGTAGCGTACCTGCGAAAACGGCATGCAGCCATGATCCAGAGCCATCTGTTTCGCAGTATGGAGTTTAGCACGGACCACGAGGTGCTACGGCAGTGGATACCTCTGATCATGGAGGGCCGGGACCCGGCTCAGCCAGTAGCGGCTACCCGTATCACCATCGGCACCGATGTCAACTTTGGCGTCCTGACACGGAGCCTCTTCAGGCATCTGAGCGAAGGCCATGGCACCGAAGTAAATCTCAATCGCGAAGTGCACCATATTGACCGTCTGGATGACTATTGGCATCTGGGCATCCGTGACCTCTCTACTCATGAGGACCATCACGTGCTAGCCAGGTTTGTATTCATAGGTGCCGGTGGCGGCTCGCTGCCGCTCCTAGAGAAGTCTCACATAGACGAAGGCAAAGGCTTTGGCGGCTTTCCTGTCAGCGGTCAGTGGCTCGTCTGCCATAATGAAGCAGTCATAGAGCGCCACCATGCAAAGGTCTATGGCAAGGCATCAGTCGGCTCACCGCCAATGTCTGTGCCGCATCTGGATACCCGCGTGATAGACGGCAAAAAATCACTTCTCTTTGGCCCATATGCGGGCTTCTCTACCAAGTTTCTGAAAGAAGGATCCTATTTTGATCTTGCCGGCTCTCTACGCCTGGATAATCTGATACCTATGCTCGGAGCGGGAGCTCATAATCTCGACCTCACCAAATACCTGATAGAGCAGGTCACTCAGTCTGATGAAGACCGCTTCAAAGCGCTTTTGGATTACTTCCCAGAGGCAAAGCCGGAGGACTGGACGCTCGCCATAGCCGGCCAGCGTGTACAGGTGATCAAGAAGGACGAGAAGGAGGGAGGCATCCTTGAGTTTGGCACGGAGGTGGTCAGTGCGGCAGATGGTAGCATCGCCGCCTTGCTCGGCGCTTCCCCCGGTGCCTCTACTTCGGTCTCTATTATACTGAATGTCCTTCATCGCTGCTTTCCTGAGCAGATGCAATCAGAGGCCTGGCTGTCTAAACTGAAAGAGATGATTCCGACTTATGGCCAGTCGCTGGCTCATGAGGAGGAGCTGGCTCTCGATACCCGCAGACGAACGCATGCTACCTTGGGATTGAGTCTATAAGTCTGCCGGCCTTATTGGTGGCTTAATACTCCCTTGCGAATCAGTGCCTTTTCTATATTGGCAGTATTGGCTTCTTTGCCGCATTGGTTCATATGGTACCACTGATCGTACATAAGTGAGTCAGGCCACGATTCCATTTGGTTTATCATTTCAAAGTTCAAGTTTATGGTCTTCACCAGTTCAGGATTGATGCGGTAGTTGTCCTTATTGAGTTCAGGGTACTTTGCCAGTACCTCCAGTTGTTTGGACCTTGCGAAATCCATGACCTCAGAGCGGATAAATTTTATGTGCTCAGGGCTATAGTTCATCTGGCTTATAAAATGTTTTTGCGGATTGTAATGGTTGGTACACGTGTGATAGGCGTCCAGATTATTGGCACCGCCAGTGGGTGCAGGGGTAGCTGCATTAGTTCTGGAGCCATGGGCAGCGATGATATTTTTCCAATAGAGTAAAACCTCAGTATTGAATATACTGGTGGACAGGAAATTCCGGATGGCCAATTCCGGTTTCTTCCACAAGAGCTTCAGGTAAAGCTGTGGAGTGACGCTACTGTAGAAAGGATAGCTGGCCGGGGCATATTTCTCAGGGGTATACCATGAGTAGGGCATATCCAGCAGCAGGACTTTGCCGACGCATTCGTGGCGGCATCTCTCAAATGACAGGAAAAATCCGTAAGGTTCTGCAGTAGAGAGTATTTGAGCATGATCCAGCCTTTCCGGATCAATATCATACCCCACATTAGAACCTCCGAGTACTGATACCTTAGTAGCATTTGCGTCCGCCTTGCTTATGCCCTTTTTCGGAGTGTATATGATAGCTGCCAGCAATATCATGTTGCTGACGAGAATAACCGCCACGAATACACCCGTTTTTGCCAGGAAGCTATTCAGATCAGAACTGGAAGTAGATGAATTTTTGCTCATATTGGGTTAGGATGAGTGTCATGACTAGTATGGCGCAAAGGAGATAACAGAGCCACCGTAGTATCGGGTTCTTTATTTTACTGAAGATGGTAGACCTCTCGTCCCGCCTGTTTATCCAGTCTATGACCACGATCACCACTACATACAGTATGCCTAGCCTGTTGCTATCGGGCATGGTGAATAGGCTGCGCGAAAAAATATGCTGGATATAGCCGATAGCAGATTGTATGTCTGGTGATCTGAAAAATATCCAGGCAAAGCACGCTGATGCAAAGGTCAGGACGACGCCCGGTATTTCGGAAAGGGCCGGTAGTACACTGTGGCTGGCTATCACTTCTGTGGTATGCTTGCGGTGTCGGTTTCCCAAAAATATCGGCAGGTACATAGCAGCATGTATTCCTCCCCAGACTATAAATGTCCAGTTGGCCCCATGCCAAAAGCCACTCACCAAAAAGATGATAAAAATATTTCTGATAGATATCCAGCGACCATGCTGGGACCCTCCCAGCGGAATATAGAGGTAGTCCCTAAACCAGGAAGAAAGAGAAATGTGCCACCGGCGCCAAAACTCCGCGATGTCACGGGAAAAATAGGGGAATTTAAAATTTGTCAATAGCTCAAATCCAAAAAGCTTGGCAGTACCAATAGCGATATCTGAATAACCAGAGAAATCGCAGTATATCTGAAACGCAAAGTAAACCGTTCCCAGGACAAGATTGCTGCCTGAATACGAGCTGTAATGGTCAAACATCGGGTTTGCAAAATTGCTAAGCTGATCTGATATTACGACCTTTTTGAATAGCCCCCACAAGATAAGATGCATGCCGTCCCGTGCCTGTACATAGTTGAACTTACGCGGCCGGATGATCTGGGGCAGGAGATGAGTAGCCCGCTCTATAGGACCTGCTACCAGCAGCGGGAAAAAGCTAACAAAAACAGCATAGTTTACAAAATTTCGTTCGGGCTTTATGATCTTACGATAGATGTCAAATACATAAGACATGCCGTGAAAGGTGTAAAAGGATATACCCACCGGAAGGGCTATATTCAAGATAAAAGGATGAACCTGAAAACCCAACCCATTGGCCATATGTTCAAAGTTCTCCGCAAAGAAATTGTAGTATTTAAAGAAGGCCAGTATACCCAGATTATTGATAATACTTAGTATGAGGTAAAACTTCTTGTGCCTCTCAGAGCTGTATATCAATAGTCCGAACCCGTAGTCTATCAGTGTAGAGAGGATCAGTAGAAACATGAACCTCCAGTCCCACCATCCATAAAAGAAATAACTGGCACCTAGCAGAAACATATTCTGGAGCAGCAGGCTCCGTCGCAGCAGATACCAATAGGTAATAAATACAATGGGAAGGAAAATAAAGAACTCAAATGAATTGAAGAGCATTGAGCAAACCTGCTTTTACGATTTAGGATTTATAGCGTTGATGACGGTACTAGATAAACATTATTATCAAATCTGACAAACTGACCTTACTAAAAAGGCCCGGTGATAAACCGGGCCTTCATTATGTCTGATCTGGTGATTATGCTTCAACTTCTTCTGCTACCAGATAACTTTCGAGCGCATTGTCATACTTCTCTTTCCAGCTATTCACAGTACCCCACTTTTCGCCGTCTATGATCACCTGTGTACCCTTTACCTCACCTAGCATGGCAAACTCTGAGTCCTGCTTCATCATCAGATTGATAAATGCATTCTCGCGGTCTGCAGGTACAGTGACTACTACGCGGCTCTGAGACTCGCCAAAGAGGAAGGCATCCTTGCGCACATTAGGGTCAGACTCGATGTTGAAGCCCTTGCTACCAGCCATGGCAGACTCTATCAGGGTGACGAAGATGCCGCCCTCTGATACGTCATGGGCAGAGTTGATCAGGTTTGATTTGATCAGCGCCTTTACTGCCTTTTGCAGCGCCAGTTCTTCCTCTATATCAAAGTGCGGAGCAGGTGAGTTTTGTACTTCGAAGTTCTGGATCAGATATTGAGAAGATGAGATGTCATCACGGTTCTCGCCGATCAGGTAGATCTTATCACCATCGTTCTTGTAGTTCAGGCTCATGGCAGCATACTTGTTTTCCAGTATACCTACCATGCCGATAGTCGGCGTAGGGAATACTGCGCCACCATCCGTAGACTGGTTGTAGAAGCTTACGTTGCCACCGGTCACAGGTGTGCCGAGCGCTTCGCAGGCTTTACCCATGCCCTTGATCGCATTGACGAATTGCCAGTACACTTCAGGATTATATGGATTACCAAAGTTGAGGCAGTTGGTCACGCCTGATGGCTCGCCACCGGAGCAGACGATATTGCGTGCGGCCTCAGCCACAGCTATCTGCGCACCGACGAATGGATCTGCATATACATAGCGAGCATTGCAGTCTACTGTCACAGCCAGGGCCTTGTTAGAGTCTTCTATCCGTACGATAGCCGCATCGCTCGGGCTGTTGGTGCTCATGTTTGGTATGCCTACCATAGAGTCATACTGCTCATACACCCACTTCTTAGAGCAGATATTGAGCGACAGGATCAGGTTCGCAGCAGCTTCTTTGAGATCTTCAGGCTCCTGCATGTAGTTCATGTCAAAGCCCTTTCCGCTGGCATAGTATGCCGGCTCACGAAACTCGCGATCATAGACGGGTGCGCCGCCACCGAGGACGAGGGACTCGGCGGGTATCTTGCCCACCAGCTCGCTGCCCATATAGTACTCTATGATCCCCCCGTCTGTTACTTCACCTATCTGTGTGCAGTGGAGGTCCCACTTGTCAAATACAGCTTTAACTTCTGCTTCCATGCCTTTCTTCACTACGATCAGCATGCGCTCCTGAGATTCGCTGAGCAGTATCTCCCATGCCTTCATATTAGGCTGGCGGGTAGGTACTTTGTCTAGCCATACCTTCATGCCAGACTTGCCCTTGGCGCTCATCTCTGAGGTGGAGCAGGTGATGCCCGCAGCACCCATATCCTGCATGCCTACTACGGCACCGGTCTTGATCACCTCGAGTGTAGCCTCCAGCAGCAGCTTCTCCTGGAATGGATCACCCACTTGCACCGCAGGGAGGTCATTCACAGAGTCTTTTGTGATATCCTTCGAGGCAAATGCCGCACCGTGGATGCCGTCCTTGCCCGTAGCAGAGCCCACTATGAATACCGGATTGCCGGCACCGTGAGAGGTAGCAGACACGGTCTCGTTCACTTTTACTATACCTACACTCATGGCATTCACGAGCGGATTGGTCTGATATACGGGGTCAAAATACACCTCACCGGCTACTGTCGGCACACCAAAGGCATTACCATAGTCACCGATACCTTTCACCACACCTTTCAGGAGATACTTGGTGCGGTCATTCTCCAGGTCGCCAAAGCGAAGCGAATTGAGCGCAGCAATAGGACGTGCCCCCATGGTAAATATATCTCGGTGGATGCCACCAACACCTGTCGCTGCGCCCTGGTATGGCTCCAGTGCAGATGGGTGGTTGTGTGATTCTATCTTGAAGGCGCAACCCAGGCCGTCGCCCAGGTCTATCAGGCCTGCATTCTCCTCGCCGGCCTCTACCAGCAGGTGTTTGCCCTTGCGTGGCAGCGTCTTGAGCCATTTGATAGAGTTCTTGTACGAGCAGTGCTCGCTCCACATCACAGAGTAGATAGACAGCTCGGTGAAGTTTGGCACGCGACCGAGTATCTTTTTGATCTGGTCAAACTCTTCCGGACGGAGGCCGAGTTGCTGTGCGGTTTCTACAGTGGTAGGGGCTAGTGATGCGTCAGACATATAGTGCTGGTATTAAATAGTTAGTATTAAGTAGTTAGACT
>JAFDYP010000250.1 GCA_018267355.1 Bacteroidota bacterium | reverse complement strand
GGAGCAAACTGGTCAAGGAGGAGCACATCAAGTTTTCTATCAGGCGGCCGCGCCGTGGCGATACGATCAGCGGCATAGGCTTTGGCCTCGGATATAAATTTCCATTGATACAAAATCAGAATTTTGATCTCTGCTATCAGATAGAGGAGAATGAATGGAATGAAAAAATATCGCTACAACTGGTAGTCAAAGACGTTCGGCCAACTGTATTATAGCCCTCTCCTTTGGAGAGGGTTGGGAGAGGTGATCAGTGCATCCTGTCCCCGCGCACTTCTATATTTTGCATCACCCCAGCCTCATAGTCCAGCCATTCCTGCCAGCGCTTGTTTACAAAGTCCTCGCCGCTCACTGAGATAGCCAGATCCAGAAATAACTTGTAGTGGCCCGCCTCACTCACCATCATCCGTTTGTAAAACTCGCGCAGCTCAGCATCATTTACTTCTTTGCTCAGCAGTTTGAACCGCTCACAGCTTCGGGCCTCTATCATCGCGCTGAGCAGCAGCTTATCTGTCAGTGACTCTTTTCGGCTACCGCCTTTGCGTACAAATTTCATGAGTTCATTCACGTAGATATCCTTGCGCTGCGGGCCGAGCTTCATTCCGCGCTTCTTGAGCTGCTCCAGCACCATTTTGAAGTGCCCCCACTCTTCTGACACCACCGGCGTCACCGCATCTACCATCTCCTCGTATTCCGGATAGTTTTGTATCAGTGAGATGTTTGTAGAGGTCGCCTTCTGCTCGCAGTAGGCGTGGTCAGTCAGGATCTCCTCTATAGATTTTTCCGCGAGGTTTACCCAGCGAGGATCAGTAGGCAGTTTGAGGCCGAGCATAGATGTGTCAGATTTTCAGCGGCAAATTTGCAGAAATTATCGCCAGCTACGCACCTGACATTTATTGGCACCGCGTTGGTAGTATCACACACATGGCCAAAGGCAAGATACATATCGGCACTTCCGGCTGGAGCTACAGCGACTGGCGCAGCATCTATTATCCGCCAAGGACAAAGGCTTCAGACTATCTCCTGCATTATTCCGCAGACTTTGACTGCGCCGAGATCAATAGTAGCTTCTACTCCCTCCCCAGAGCCACTACCGTGCAAAACTGGGCAGATAAAACGCCTGACCATTTTCGCTTTTGCGCTAAAATGAGCCGCTACCTCACCCAGATGAAGCGGCTGCGCGACCCGGAGGGGCCACTGGAGAAATTTTTTGCAGCCATGGAGCCGCTGGGCAAAAAGCTCGCGTTTGTTTTGCTCCAGCTACCACCCTCTCTTAAATTTGACGACGCGGTAGCCACCTATTTATTTGACCTGCTGCGGCGCGACTACCGCAGTTATCACTTTGCGCTGGAGGCGCGCCATGCGTCCTGGCTGGAGGACCTCCCCCTGGCACTACTGCGAGAGTATGATATCCCACTCATCATCTCCCAGTCTGGCGTGGGCTATCCTTATCTGGAGTCTGATGTGACCAAAGCTATGTACCTGCGCTTTCACGGCCCTCAGGAGCTTTTCTCTTCGCGCTACAGTGATGAAATGCTGGAGCAGTATGCTGATAAAATAAAGAACTGGTCGGATGAGGGACACACCATCTGGGCATTTTTTAATAATACAATGGGCAGCAACGGACTGGATAATGCGCGGAAGCTCAAGAGCCTGCTGCACACCGTATGAGATGGGGCAAATATTGCCTCGTTATTACATTTTGTCTATCTTCATTTTGTCATAATGAATCTCGCTTCTAAAATAGACCATACTCTCCTGCGTGCGGATACATCCCGCGAGGAGGTGATCAAGCTCTGCGATGAGGCCAAGCAATACGGATTTGCAGCTGTATGCATACCACCTTATTGGGTGCGGGAGTGCAAAAACCAACTGCGTGACAGCAGGGTTCATATAGCTACAGTGGTAGGATTCCCCATGGGCTATGCAGCTACACCGGCCAAAGTAGAAGAGGCCCGCCGTGCTATAGATGAGGGCGCCAGCGAGATAGACATGGTGCTCAATATCATAGCTCTCAAATCAGGCGACTACAACTATCTGAAAAACGAACTGACCAGTGCGGGGACTATCGTGCAACTGCGCGGTGGCAAACTCAAGATCATACTCGAGACAGGCCTGCTGACCAAAGACGAGATCATCAAGGCCTGTGAGCTATGCGCGCAGCTCAATGTAGACTATGTCAAGACCTCTACGGGCATGATAGAGAAGGGTGCTACCGTGGAAGATATCAAACTACTGCGCGCGCACCTGCCCAAGCATATAAAAATTAAAGCTTCCGGCGGTATCAGAGACAAGGCTACTGCCATAGCCATGATAGAGGCCGGTGCAGACCGCATTGGCACCTCTCAGGGAGTGAAACTGGTAACTGAGTAAAATATGAAAGGCATTCTTTTCTTTCCGGGAATATTGATCTCCTGTGCAGTAGTGGCGCAGAATGACAACATAACGTACCATCAGGACCCTAAGATCAACGAGCTGATGGGTATCTACAAAATGTACAACCAGAAGAATGACTTTCTGGATGGATACCGGGTGCAGATCGCTTTTAGCAGTGACCGCCAGGAGATATACAATAGTAAGGCAAAAGTATACCAGGACTTTCCTGATGAGCGCGCCTATGTAGCCTATGAGCAGCCATACTACAAGCTGCGCCTGGGCGACTACACTTCTCGCCTGGAGGCCTACGAGCGGCTGAATGAGGTCATAAAAAAATATCCTTCTGCATTCGTGGTGAGGGACAAGATCAAAGAGAAATAATACCCTACAGGTATAGCTAATGGATGCCCGCATCAGACAGCTCGCAGCGCAGTTTCACCCACGCATCGTAGAGATACGCAGGCATCTGCATTCCCATCCGGAGCTATCATGGCAGGAGAGCGGTACTGCGGCTTATGTAGCGGCTGAGCTGGATAAACTGGGCATACCATATCAGTCAGGTATAGCTAGCAATGGCATCGTAGCCCTGCTCCGTGGCCGGCATCCGGAGAAACGCTGCATAGCGCTCAGGGCCGACATGGATGCCCTGCCCATACAGGAGGACAACAAAGTACCGTATGCATCTCATACACCCGGCGTCATGCACGCCTGTGGTCATGACATGCACACCGCCAATCTGCTGGGTACTGCTATGATCCTCTCTGATCTGAAAGATGAATGGCAGGGCACGGTAAAGCTGATCTTCCAGCCGTCGGAAGAAAAGATACCCAGTGGTGCCAACGCAATGATAGAAGCTGGTGTACTGGAAAATCCTGAAGTGCAAGCGATCTATGGCCTGCATGTGCATCCCGAGCTGGAGGTAGGCGAGGTAGGCTTCCGTCCCGGCCAGTTCATGGCATCTACAGATGAGCTATATCTGACAGTACACGGCCGCGGTGGCCATGCGGCTCAGCCGGCACGATTTATCTCGCCGCTGATCATATCAGCTGAGATACTTTTGGCGCTACAGCGCTTCACAGATATGAGCATTCCTACGGTTCTTTCCTTTGGCAAGATGATCGCAGAGGGCGCTACCAATATCATCCCCGCCAAAGCAGAGCTGGCAGGCACATTGCGCTGCTTTGATGAAAGCACCCGCGAGCAGATACACAAGGAGATGACAGCCATCTGCCACGATATAGCCGGCAGGCATGGCGCTACCTGTGACGTGCATATCCTGCGAGGGTATCCTGTAGTTTATAATAATGAAGCACTGACCGCTCGAGCTAAGGCCGTGGCAGTAGCGCAACTCGGCGCAGCACACGTACATGACCTGCCTATCCGCATGGGAGCAGAGGACTTCGGATATTATACGCGGCTCATACCGGCCT
>JAFDYP010000024.1 GCA_018267355.1 Bacteroidota bacterium | reverse complement strand
CGTCTTATTTGATCTGCTCGATGATCCGTTGAAGGGGCTCCATGGATGGCGATATTTGCCTATCTCGGTGATCATGACCATTGTTGCCGTCTTGTATTTTGATATGCTATCGGGTGCTAAGTCTGATGATGAGTTGTACCCGGCTGTAGTTTTCCTGGGTGGTACGAGCGGATTGCTGATCTTTTTGCTGCACTTCTTGTGGCTGAGATGGACAAGGCGTGAGTTTTTTTGAGACCTCACAAACTTTCGTACCTTACCACAAATTCTAAACCCGACCCAGTTTATCTATGCACTTAGCGCTACCCGATTACCTCGTCATCCTGCTCTACTTTGCCGTGGTGCTCACAGTGGGCTTTATGATCAAGTACAAGATCAAAACCACCAACGACTTTCTCATGAGCAGCCGCAGCGTGCCGCTGTGGATCACCAGCCTTGCCTTTATCTCTGCCAATCTCGGCGCACAAGAGGTCATAGGCATGGCTGCCTCCGGCGCCAAGTACGGCATCATGACCTCACACTTCTACTGGCTCGGCGCCATACCTGCTATGGTCTTCCTCGGTATCTTTATGATGCCCTTCTACTACGGTAGCCGCGCGCGCTCAGTACCTGAGTACCTCGCCCTCCGCTTCGATGACAAGACCCGCAGCCTCAATGCGGTTGCCTTTGCTGTGATGACCATCTTCTCCTCAGGCATCTCGCTCTACGCGCTCGCCCTGCTCATGAAGATCATCCTCGGCTGGAGCTTTGAGTTCTCAGTCTTTATGGCGGCGGGTATCGTGTTGATCTATACTTTCCTCGGTGGCCTCACCAGTGCGGTGTACAATGAGGTGCTGCAGTTCTTCCTCATCGTGCTCGGTATCGCACCGGTGGTCTTCATCGGCCTGCATGAGGCAGGAGGCTGGTCAGGCATCGTAAAAAACCTGCCGGAAGCCATGACGCACACCTGGAAAAATATGGGCTCCGTAGACGATAACCCGATGGGAGTAAACGGCTGGGGCATGACCATGGGCCTCGGCTTTGTGATGTCCTTTGGCTACTGGTGCACGGACTTCCTCGTAGTGCAGCGCGCCATGATAGCGCGCAATATGTCTGCCGCACGCCGCACACCTATCATTGCCTCTTTCCCCAAGATGATGATGCCATTTATCGTGATCGCACCCGGTCTCATAGCCATGGCGCTCACCAATGCACACGCAGGCTTCTCGCTACCGCTGAAACCTGATGGCCGCACTGACTTTGACATGGCGCTGCCATCACTCATCGCGCACTACTATCCATCCGGTCTGCTCGGTGTAGGTGTCACCGCGCTGCTGGCGTCCTTCATGAGCGGCATGGCGGGCAATGTGACAGCCTTCAATACGGTCTTCACCTTTGACATCTACCAGGCGCATATCAAGAAGGATGGCACCGATGAGCACTACCTGCTGGTAGGTAAGATGGCCACTGTCTTCGGCATCCTGGCCTCTATCGGTACTGCCTATCTCACGTCACGCTTCAACAATCTCAATGACTTTCTCCAGCTCGTCTTCAGCTTTGTGAACGGGCCCCTGTTTGCCACTTTTCTCCTGGGTATGTTCTGGAAAAGGACCACGGGCCACGGCGCTTTCTGGGGCCTGCTGCTCGGCACCGTCTTCGCGGCCATCTTTCACGGTATCACCGTGGCCGAGGGCAAGGGCGGCTGGCTCGGCTTCAACGTCTACGAATTTCACAGCGGTATGGGGCAGGCCTTTGGCGTGGCTACCGTAGCGTGGACCTGCTGCTTTATCTTCACCATCCTCGTGAGCCTGATCACGAAGCCTAAAGAAGAAAAGGAGCTCGAAGGCCTGGTCTACAGCCTCACCCCGCGCCTCAAGGACCCTAAGAACCCAGTCTATCTCGCCATTGCCATGATCGTGCTCGGCATCATCCTAAACCTCCTCTTCTTCTGATGGATAAGCTCACCGACCTCCGCTTCATTATCGGGCTCTTCTTCAGCCTGTCAGGCGTCGTACTGATACTCACCTACTTCGTAGTGACACAGAGTAATCACCCACAGATGAACCTCTATGCAGGCTGTGTGATGCTGCTATTTGGTTTGTTTATGCTACTGATGTTTTACAAAGGTGATGCGGCAGATGCCTGATTCAAAGATGCTGACGCTATTTATTAAAGCTATCTGCAAAAATCATTGAATTCTTCGCGTTCTTTGCCATGAAACAATTTGTAGCATGACATATAAAGAAGCTGTAGACTACCTACTCAACCAGCTGCCGATGTTTCAGCGCATCGGTGCGGCTGCGTATCGCGCTGACCTGGGCAATATCACAGCACTCACTGAAATACTCGGCCACCCAGAGCGCGGCACTAAATTCATCCATGTGGCGGGGACAAATGGCAAGGGTTCTGTGACACACATCATCGCCTCTATACTACAGGCCCAAGGGTACAAAGTAGGTGTTTTCACCTCTCCTCACTACCGGGACTACCGCGAGCGTATCAAGATCAATGGGAAACTGATCACTCGGCCATTCATCACCCGTTTTGTCAATGAAAACCAGGAAAAATTTAAGGCTGTCAATGCCTCCTTTTTCGAGATCACCACAGCAATGGCGTTTGCTTATTTTAAGGATAAGAAAGTCGACTACGCCATCATAGAGGTGGGTATGGGTGGGCGGCTAGACTCGACCAATATCATCACACCGCTGCTTTCTGTCATTACTAACATCAGTTACGATCATACACAGTTTCTCGGTAACACGCTGCCACTAATAGCCGGCGAAAAGGCGGGCATCATCAAGCCGCAGATACCAGTGGTAATAGGCGAGACTCATGCTGATACAAAAGAAGTCTTCGTCCGCACAGCGGAAAAGAATGCAGCTCCGATCACCTTTGCTGATAAAAAGATCAGGCTATCTGATTTTAAAACAGAGGCTACAGGCAGTTCTTTCTCCGCAGGAGGAAAAGTCTATAAGAGCGATCTGACAGGTGACTATCAGAAGAAGAACATCACCACGGCACTCGCAGCCATACGGCAATTGCAAGCAGCCGGTGTCAAGGTATCTGACAGCGCGATCTTGAAGGGGCTGAAGCAGGTCAAAGCGTCTACCTACTTTATAGGCCGCTGGATGGTAATGAGCAAGAAGCCGCTCGTGATATTCGACAGTGCGCATAATGAGGGCGGGATCAAAGAACTGGCAGCACAGCTGCGGAAGCTTTCCTACGATCAGTTACACTTCGTATACGGCACTGTGTCTGATAAAGACATTACGCATATCCTCTCCCTGTTGCCCCCAAAAGCTATTTACTACTTCTGCAAACCTGATATACCAAGAGGCAAAGATGCTAAGGAGCTACAAATTGAAGCCGCAGCACAAAAGCTCAAAGGCGAAGTCTATCCTTCAGTAAAAAAAGCTTACAAAGCTGCTCTGGCCAAAGCCAGGAAAAACGACCTGACCATAGTGAGCGGCAGTATCTTTGTAGTAGCAGAGCTGGTCTGAGTTTTAGTTTGAGGGTTTTAAGTCCTATTTTCGCGGCTATGTCAAAATTTCCTGCCGTCATACTGCACCCGCACAAGGCCGAGGCCGTTAAACGTTTTCACCCATGGATCTTCTCCGGCGCTATCCAGCGCAAGGATAATAATGTGACCGATGGCGCACTGGTAGAGGTGCAGGACGGGCGCGGCCAGTTTCTGGCGCTGGGCTACTATAGCTCAGGCAGTATAGCAGTGCGCGTGCTATCCTTCACACCGGTAGACTCTATGGAGCAGCTGTGGCTGGATAAGATCCAGTCGGCGTGGACACTGCGCAAAAACATAGGCATCACAGACAATGCAGAGACAAATGTCTACCGCCTGGTAAATGCCGAAGGCGATGGCGTGCCGGGACTGGTGATAGACTACTATGCTGGTACCTGTGTCTTTCAGGCGCACAGCCTTTTTATCCATAGCCAGCGGCAGCTAATCACCGAGGCGCTAAAGAAAGTACTAGGCAAAGCACTGAAAGCTGTCTACGATAAAAGCGAAGCAGTGCTGGAGCGCAAGCAGAAAGCTGATGTGACAGGCTCCTACCTATATGGTGAAAAGACATCCAATGAAGTGCTGGAATACGGTCATAAATTTCTCGTAGACTGGGAGGGTGGCCAGAAGACGGGCTTCTTCATAGACCAGCGTGAAAACCGCCAGCTCCTCTCCCACTATGTCAAGGGCAAGCGCGTGCTGAATACATTCAGCTATACCGGAGGCTTCTCCGTCTATGCCGCGAAAGCCGGCGCTACGCTGGTGCACTCAGTAGATAGCTCTGTGAAGGCGATAGAACTGGCTGTGCAAAACATAGCATTGAATAATATCGCGGAGGGCGTACACCAGGCTGCTGCGGAGGACGTATTTGAATTTATGAAACGCTCACCGGATCACTACTATGATGTAATCGTGCTGGACCCACCGGCCTT
>JAFDYP010000249.1 GCA_018267355.1 Bacteroidota bacterium | reverse complement strand
AGTGACAAGTACCTACAGATATGGTATGAGCATTACTTTGACGACCTGCTCTTCAACCGTATCCCCTATATCAAGCGCTTCCACCTCCGCGAGTTTGCCATGGTCAAAATGCTCTGGGGCGGCTATAGTGCGCACAATCAATCACTCATCCTCCTGCCATCCGGCATGAGCGCACCGAGCAGCGTGCCATACGTAGAGCTGGGCGTAGGCATCGAGAATATCTTCAAGGTCATCCAGCTCAACTTCGTCTGGCGCGCCACTTACCGCAACGTCCCCGGCGCCCAAAACTTCGGCTTCAAGATCGGCATCAAGCCGGGTTTCTAAGGAAAAGTATTGCAATCTCCTTCGGAGATATCCCGAGACTTCGGGAAGGGATGTAGCTGTTTGTATTAAAGCCTTCCCCCTTGGGGAAGGTTTGGATGAGGGTTATTATATTAGCCACTACAAACCCAACCCATGCCCAGACTCACTACCCTCTGTCTCATTATACTTATAGGCTGTAGCGCTGTCGCCCAAAAGTACCCCAACCTCGCTCCCACCCCACCTATGGGATGGAATAGCTGGAATATCTTCCACTGTGATATAGATGAGTGGAAAGTAAAAGCTATGGCCGACGCGATGGCAGCCAATGGCATGAAGGATGCCGGCTATCAATATGTAGTGATCGACGACTGCTGGCAGGTAGCCCGTGACAAGGACGGCTATGTGATAGCCGACTCTGCGCGCTTCCCATCCGGCATCAAGGCGCTGGCAGATTACATCCACGCAAAGGGGCTCAAGTTTGGCATCTACTCCTGTGCCGGCAGGCTCACGTGCCAGCACAGGCCCGGTGGTGCAGGCTACGAGGCCAAAGACGCACAGCGCTACGCGGAGTGGGGCGTAGACTATCTCAAATACGACTGGTGCAACTCTGATGGCCTCAAGTCTACTGTGCAGTACTCTACCATGCGCGATGCGCTGCACCGGGCTGGCCGCCCTATTGTATTTTCTCTCTGCGAGTGGGGCTCTACGAAACCGTGGCTCTGGGCGGACACCGTCGGTCACCTCTGGCGCACTACCGGCGATATCCGCCCACGCTTTTTCAAGCATCACGGCGTCCTCGCCCTCTTCGATGCGCAAGCAAAGATCAGGAAGTACAATAAACCAAACGCATGGAATGATCCCGATATGCTAGAGGTAGGCAATGAAGGTTTGTCTTTCACAGAGTCGCGGGCGCACTTCACCCTCTGGTGTATGATGGCCGCGCCGCTGATGAGTGGCAACGACCTCCGCGCTATGCAGCCCGATATTCTAAAAGTACTAACCAATAAACTAGCGCTGAAAGTAAACCAGGATAGCCTTGGCCTGCAGTGCTTTTTATGGAAAAAGGAAAAGGGAGTAGAAGTCTGGATCAAGCCGCTCTCCGAGAGCCGTTATGCACTGTGCTTCCTTAATAGGTCAGGAACAAGCCACAATGTAGACTTCAATCCCGTAGGTACTATCACCGACCCTGACTTTCATCGCCAATATACCATCGACGCATCTTATGCCGGATATGACATCTGGGGTGACCGCTTTCTCAATGATCCTGACCGTCATATCAGGGGTACTGTAGGCGCGCATGATGCCATGTTCGTAGTGCTGGACAAACCCAGCCGTGCAGATACCAGACCGTGATCAATCCTAAACAAGTGATAACCCCATGAATAAAACCCGACTCGAAGCCTTCAGTGATGGTGTCATAGCCATTATCATCACCATCATGGTACTGGAGTTTAAAATGCCCCACAGCGCAGACTGGGAGGCACTGCGCCCGCTCATACCCACCTTCATCAGCTACATACTCAGCTTTATCTATATCGGCATCTACTGGAATAATCATCACCACATGGTGCATACCATCAAACACATCGGCCCCGGCATCATGTGGACCAATCTCAACCTGCTCTTCTGGCTCTCACTCGTACCTTTTGCTACTGCCTGGATGGGTGAGAATCACTTTGCCGGTGCGCCCGTAGCAGTCTATGCCATCATACTCATCATGTGCGGTATCTCCTATGACATCATGCGCCGCTTCATCATCTACTGCCATCCGCACGATGAGGAGGTCCGCTTCCTTCTCTCCCGCCAGCAGGGCAAGACCATTGCCTCTACCTCCTGCTACGCACTGGCTATTATTTTCTCCCTCTTTTATCCTTACATATCTTTGTTCTTGTTTTTCCTGGTAGCTACCTTCTGGTTTATCCCTGACCAGAATATTCAGCACAATGCAGACAAGCATAGCTGAGAAATACGTTGCAAAATTTTGGATAGCAGGATCAAGTATCAGATTAATGCAGGATTGACCTATAGTTTGCTTTAGACCTTACTGGCAGGGACAGGTCGCGACCTGTCCCTACCCAGCACAAATTTACCCCACATCACTCAGGTAGCACTGGCCCCGTCTCAGACATCCTTTGTCACCTCTCGTCCCTCGCCCCATTCATCAAGGCGTATATGCCGTCCGCTTCTTTGTCAGCTTCAGGTCCTGCAGGGTTGGGTTCACTATCTTCAGTTCGATAGAGAACTGCTGATACGTGAGCGGCCACGCCGTCCAGTCAAAGTCCAGCTCCCAGCAGTGCAGGCTGCGCACTACCTTGACCTGTGTCACGGTCAGTTGTTTGGTATTGAAATCAAAGCCTGTATTCACGGCTACCTTCCACTTAGGCGTGAGGTTAAAGTCGCCGTTCAGTTTGAGGTAGGGAGTCCAGACCAGTGAGTCATTGTGAGTGTAGGTGTCATAGCTCGTATGCACATCCATACTGAAGGAGGTAGCCAGGTTCCACGGAATGTGGAAGTCATAGTAATCATTAGGATCATAAGACACGTAGTCCGGTATGTCGTGCACAGCTTTATTAGTAGGTGCCGCCACGGGCTTAGCTTTGCCGTGAAAGGTCGCATTGAGGCTCACATTGGCGTTGGTAAAGCGCAGCAGCCCTTTGTGGGTCACATCAAAGTAATACCGGTTGATCGTATAGCCATTCGCGCCGCGTGCATACGGATCCATGGTCCAGCTGAAGTTGGCTGTCAGGTTGTTCAGGATATTCATCGTACCTGTGAAAGTAAACGGCTGCAGGCGCAGGGAGTCAGCAGCAAAGTTGTAGCCGCTGCTGATATTGAAGTGATCGAGTATGCCGAGCTTCTTCTCATGATTGATCGAATCAGACTTTGAGAAGACCTTCATGTCAAAGTTATTATTGAGCGCCCAGGTCATCGTAGCATACTTGCCGGTAGCCGGCTGTCCGTACACGCCATTCACGATATCAAAGTGGCTGTACTGCGTCATGGTGGGATCATAGAGTCCCTTGCGCACAAAGGCGTAGTACCCCCAGTTAGGGCTGCCAAAGTCAGGGCGGTAGGAGAAAGCCACCTGAGGGGTGAGGATATGCCGGAGGCCCTTCACATATTTCCCGCGAAAGTGGTAGATACCCGTCACCTTTGTACTGGCACTCAGATTGACAGCAAAGTCACGCGCCGCTTTGAATCCATAGATCGTATCTGTCTTGAGATAGCTCGCTCCGCCCGGATTCAGTATGGATACCCCTCCCGGCAATATGATCTGCTGGTCTTTATTGATCCATGTCTGGTTGATGGATTGAAAGTACCACCGCTCTGTATACGTAGCACCCGGTGTCAGGGTAAAGTATTTAGCGATAGTGAATGGCGCATCTATAGCTGCATTCTGGCTGATGCCATAGCGCAGGTCTTTGTAAAAGTCCGGCCTCGTCAGCAGTGTGTCATAGGTATTGATCGTATTCTTGGCCTGAAATCCATACGTGATGCCGATATTCTGGTACCACTTGGGGCGGCCGCTGGTCACTTTGCCCTTGAATGGTGTCACGCGCGATACATTCAGGCGAAACTCAGGGAATGTGACTTGTATCGAGCGGTTTTGCAGATTTTGGCTGTGGCTCGCAGCTACGGATATTGAGAGAAAAGGCGCACGGGTAAAGGACTTCTGATAGTTGATATTGGAGTAGAGAGACGTCTGGAAGAGTGTCTGGTCAGTGACACGGTGGTCTGTGTTGTAGCTCGCAGTAGAGGCATTGACAGCTGCGCTGAAAGAATGCGTAGGTGCTGCCTTGGGGTCTAGCTGAAATGTCCAGTTGATCTTAAAGGCATTGCCTGCTTTCTGCCCCGGCAGATCGGGGTCTGCCGGCCTCGTGCGGATATAGCTCAGCGCCAGGCTACCGTTGAAGAGGTAGTTGTACTTATACGACACAGACGGATCTATCTCAAAGGTCCCGTTGGTATACACCGTGCCGATAAACTTCAGGCCGAGATTATCATTGGCCGCCCAGTAGTAGCCGCCATCTCTGAGAAAGAATCCATTGGCCACATCGGTACCATACTTCGGTATGATGGCACCGGACCTCCGGCCCTGTTTCACAGGGAAGATACCAAAGGGGATATACAGCGGCGTGGGCACGTCTGCTATCCACAGGTTGGCCGGGCCCGTTACCATTACCTTGCCGGGCACCAGTT
>JAFDYP010000248.1 GCA_018267355.1 Bacteroidota bacterium | reverse complement strand
CTCTGCCTCTGGCATCGGAGGCAGCGGGGTACCCATTGCGACAAGACCCAGTACCATATGGTGGGCAGTACCCACTGCTGTCACCTCTGGCAGGTAGACGGTCGTATCGGTCTTGACCGGCTCTCGCTCCACCTCGGTGATAAGTGGGAGCGGACTAGTGTGAGTGGCTGCGGATGCACGGTCACATCTGTGGCCACCACGTCGCGGCGATACTGGTCAGGAGCGGCAGCAGCCCGCAGAGATAGAAATGGCAGCAGCGAGAAGAACATCGCCCGCCATCTCATGGCACCATTGTGCAGCACCGATGATGTGATAGGCACACCCACCTGGTCTGTGCGGAATCTACCGCAGCCCGCCTTGCCTCCGGCAAAAAATGACAGCAGCTCACTATCAGTCATGGCGCTGAAATCTATGACCTCCTTACTACAGCTGTGGCAGAAAGCGCCGCGTTCTGTGGCCGTCATATCCTCCCACTGCTCTTGGCAGGGAGTAGGGATGGAGATGTATAGAGAGGGGCGTTTCAGCGGTGGGTTTACCCGAAGATACAAAAGCCCGATCGCTCCGTCAGATACGATAGGCTTAATTATCCTTTTTTAACCCCCTGCGGCGAAAGGTGTAGCGGAACCAGTCGCGCATCTTTTGTGCAGGTGTACGGTGTATGGAGATATTGCCAGAGACTACGGTCACATCCAGCTCGTATGACCGATGCTGTAGCTCTATGGCCAGCGGTGAGTGGTCTGTGGCGAGGTGGGTGAGTGACCGCGGCTCGTAGCCCAGTGCGGTGACCCGCATGCCCACAGCTCCCACCGGAATGAGTGGTATGGAGAATGAACCCGTACTATCCGTCAAGATGGAGGCTATTGTTTGGCCAGCGCTATCCAGCACCCTGACATGAGCGGCAGTGAGCGGTTCCCATTTGCAGTCAGCACATGGCCGCAGAGGCTTTGCCCTTCTTTGCAGGAGGTGGCTGTGCCATTATCACCTGCCGGTGACGTCTGAGTTGTATGGATAGGTGTCACCGCCCGTGCAGCTACGGGGCTGAGTGAGAGGGCCGGCCAGAGGCCCACGAGCAGCACCTTCCACCGCAGCAGCGTATTATTTGCCTTCGGCAAAGTGATATCGCGCTCCAACTGGTCTTTGCGAAAACGGCCACAGCCTGTACTGTTTTTATCCAACCACTGTATTACCTGCGCATCCGTCATAGAGGAGAAATCAATAACTTCTTTTCGGCAGTTATGGCAGAAGGCGCCACTCTGGGTAGGGTCCATGTCGCCCCATTTTTCATGGCAGGGGCCGGGGATGGAGAGGTGTAGCTTGCGTTTCATATAGTGATGATTAAAACTAATCTTTCATACGCTGTCGCGCAAGTTTGTATTCTCTATACTCCCGGAGATGTGTCAGTGTATAAAAGCTATGGCGAAACCATGCTTTTACTTTCTGAGCGGGTGTGCGGTGTATCACCATTATGCCTACCATATTACCAAAGTTGACTGTGTCCTCTTTCATCCTGATGGTCATATATGGATGCGTGGTGGGCCGTGCGGTGAGTACCTGTGTCTCGTATCCTACATAGGTGGCCCGTAGAGTCACCGTGCCGGTGTCACGCAGAGCAAGGGTGAAATTGCCATCTATATCCGCTACTGCGCCCTGTCCTGTGGTTTTGCCATTGGTATCTATTACCTGCACCGTGGCCCCTATCAGGCCTTCGCCGGTCTCATCCAGTATGCGTCCGCAGATGCCAGTCAGCATGGTGTCACAGGCGGTCACAGGCGTATCTATCGGCGCTATGGCGGTATCTGGCTTGTGCTCATGCGTGGTCATGTCTACTGTAGGGGGCGAGCTGCGCTGATCGTCCCGCTCTATCAGGCCGGTGATGGGGCGGCCCATCATTACGATTTGTGAGTGCTGCGATGTATCCGGCAGCATATGGATGATGAGATAAGGATGCGTAGACGGCGCAGCGGTCAGTAGCTGTGTCTTATAGCCTGCCGACGTTACCTTCAGACGCACCATACTGCCGTGATCCAGCGGTAGTGTAAAGTTTCCATCAAGGTCTGCGGTTATTTCTTGTCCTGTAGATGCGCCTTTGGCATCTATCACTTGTACTATGGCTCCGATCAGGCCCTCGTTATACTCATCCAGCACACGGCCACAGACACCTGTCAGAGTGGCATCGCAGGTAGCTGTAGTAGTATCTGCTTTCGCGGTAGCCGTATCAGCCTTGCTTATTCGCGGAGCCTGATCTGTGAGTGGCGGCAGTGCAGCACGCGCAGCGAGCGGAGCCAGAGAGAAGGCCGGCAGCAGGCTCATGAGCAGCACCTTCCAGCGCAGCGGGCTGTCATGCACCACGGGTAGGCTCATGTCACGGTCCAGCTGGTCTGCGCGAAACCGGCCGCAGCCCGTATCATGCCGCTCTAGCCAGCGTATCACCTCCGCATCTGTCATAGTGGCGAAATCGACCACCTCTTTGCGGCAGCTATGGCAGAAGGCACCGCGGTCTGTGGCCGTCATATCGTCCCAGCGCTTATGGCAGGGAGTGGGGATAGTGAGGTGTAGTTTGTGTTTCATGGTCTCAGCGTTTCCTTATAAAGTTAAGGTGCTGTTGCTTCGAAGAAAAGACATGAGCAGCATTGTGACAGAAAAATGGCAAAGCTGTGCTGCGTTATTTTTCATGCGTGATACCCACTTCTTCTTTCAGCTCTCTCGCAGGTATGTGCAGTTTGATTTCGTCATATTGATACGGCACTCTTTCAGATCTTAGAGTCTCCGGCATATAGGCAGGATGCGTAGCGGGTATAAGGATCTATCTGCTATTAGTCCTCGTGACAGAGCGTGGGGATAGATATTCTTATGCTTTTATTTTTCATGGGTGAAAGCTTTACAGATAGATATGCAGCGGCGGCAAAATCCATAAAAGATCCTGTCGGAAATCATCCGGATACGATTGGCAGCTTCCCGATTTTTGCCTTATTTTTGCGGACTCAGATTTTCAGACATGAAGCCGTTCAGGACACTTTTATATTACAAGTATGTGCATATACCAGATGCCGCAGATTTTGCGCAGCAGCATTCGGAGTTTTGCCAGCGGCTGGGACTGGTGGGTCGTATCATAGTGGCTGAAGAAGGCCTTAACGGCACGGTATCAGGTACTGTAGTAGCCATACAGAAATACATGGACACCCTGAATAACCACTCTCTGCTCAATAATATCGACTTCAAAGTAGATGATGTGGATGAGCCTTCATTCTCTGCGCTGCATGTACGGTATAAAGATGAGATAGTCAACTCCGGCAGCAAAAACCTGCCGATAGATCCCACGGTACGCACCGGCAAACACCTGGAGCCAAAGGAATTTGCCGAAATGATGCACCGGGATGATGTGGTGGTGCTGGATGTGCGGTCTAATTATGAGAGCGGCCTGGGCCGGTTCAAGGGGGCTGTGGCAGCAGATATCGACAACTTCCGAGAGTTTCCTGAGTATATCAAAAACCTCGAGCAGTATAAGGACAAGAAGGTGATGACCTACTGCACCGGTGGCATCAAGTGTGAGAAGGCCAGTGCGCTACTGCTGGAGGCGGGCTTCAAGGAGGTGTATCAGCTCCACGGAGGGATCATCAAGTATGGCAAGGAAATGCAGGGCAAAGACTTTGAAGGCAACTGCTATGTCTTTGACAAGCGGGTATCAGTACCTGTCAATAGCGTGAACCCTTCAGTAATCTCTACCTGCAAAATATGTGGCACTGCCTCTACCCACATGGTCAACTGCGCCAATGCAGAATGCAATGACCACTTCGTACTCTGCGAAGCCTGCGGCGACAAAATGAAAGGCTGCTGCTGTGAGGAGTGCATGGCATCACCTGCGCTCAGGGAGTATGATGGGACGGGGTATTATTCTAAGGACTGATAGCTGATAGGCTAAAATCCCTACTGCCAATATTTGATCTATCTTGCAAAAAAATATATTTTGAAAAATATCCTCCTCGTGACTGGGATGCTGATCTGCGGCTACAGCTACAGCCAGAATGCGGCCCTGTCTTTTTGTACCTATGTCAATAATGCCTCACAGGAGTGTGTATTTGAAAACACAAAGTTCATCACCACACCAGACAGTACGCATGCGAAGCTCTATATGTTCTTTCGTATGCGCATCCCGTTTGGGACCAACAGGCTCACCTACAAGATCTATAGTATAGATCGCTTTGGCAAAGAAGTCTTTTCGCGAGAGGTATATCAGGATGTACAGACAGAGTGGCTGGTAGCCTGGCAGCCTGAGACTTTTGTGTCTCCGGGCA
The DNA here is from genome assembly GCA_018267355.1 of Bacteroidota bacterium. Lineage (GTDB taxonomy): Bacteria > Bacteroidota > Bacteroidia > Chitinophagales > LD1 > UBA1941. The sequence goes on along the minus strand of JAFDYP010000248.1, from coordinate 30 downwards.
AGTATGTGATACATGTCTTCCGCGGAGCGG
>JAFDYP010000247.1 GCA_018267355.1 Bacteroidota bacterium | reverse complement strand
TCTGTGCTGCTGCGCCGAGATGAACTGATCTCCGCTGGCTATATCTCCGATGTAGAGTTTAGGATGCTCTATACCAAAGAGGTGAAGCCTCTCGGGAGAAATGGCTGAGATAAGTGTACCGCTATCGAGAAGGCGCTGTATCACACTACCCGCCCTCCGCAGGTGGTCCTCATGCGCCGGAAACCAGGTCACGCCGAGCAGCGGCACCTCATAGCGCGGCATGAGCGGGCGGCCATCCAGATCATGGTGTATCAGGCGCTGTGCCAGCACGATATCGCCCACACGCAGCTCCGGATCTATAGCGCCAGCCACACCGGTGAAGATAATATCGGTGACTCCATATTTCAGGATGAGGTGGGTGGCGGTGACGGCTGCGGCTACCTTGCCCCAGCGGGAGAAGGTGAGCACTACACGGACACTGTCTATGCTGCCGCTGTGATAGGTGCGGCCTCCCATCTCCGCTGTCTGCACATCGCCCATGAGCGCGGCGATACCGTCTATCTCCTCGTGCATGGCCCCCATGATGCCGATGATCTTCTTTGACACTGTTGGTTTTTTGTAGCGCTAAGGAAGGAAAATTAATCCCTACTTTAGATAGCTATGAATCACAAAGCACAAAACTATATCGATACCCTGGAGCTGCTGCCACACCCGGAGGGCGGCTGGTACCGCGAGACCTACCGCTGCGCGGAAAGCACTGCCGCCGCTCACCTGCCGGCAAGGTACGGCGGCGACAGGAGCCACAGCACGGCTATCTACTTCCTGCTGCCCGGTGAGACCTTCTCTGCCTGGCACCGCATCAAAGCGGATGAAGTATGGCACCACTATGATGGCGATGCCGTAGAGATCTATGTGATCAATGAAGACGGAGCACTAAGTGTCATAAAACTGGGCAAGGATATCAGCGCCGGCGAGCTACCACAGGCCGTGGTCGCGCATGGTGCTTGGTTTGCGTCGCGGTGTGCAGTGCGTGATGGCTATGCGCTGGTGGGCTGCACCGTAGCGCCGGGGTTTGACTTTGCAGACTTTGAGATGGCGGAGAGGGAGGCACTGACAGCACAGTACCCACAGCATGCAGAGATCATCACGGAGCTGACGCGGGTGTGAGGTAGCCACATCAATCCGTGATATCGAGCCGCTGCTTGAAAACTGCGAGCGACGAAGGGCGGGCTGCTATCAATAGGATCAGGGGTATCAGCATAAAGGCATAGTAGACGGCCACATTGGTCAGGAAGGCACAGATGATAGTGAATAATGCCGGCCCATCCAGCGTAGCGCACCGGAATATAAAACCCTGCCTGTAGATCGCGACCTTGGCCTCCAGCCCCGATGCAGCACGCGCTTCAGCTATGCGCCGCTGGAAAACAACGTGGCCGATGGGCACCAGCGTCACTATGAGCACTATGGCCACGATGGCAAACGGGTCGCTGACATTCAGCGTATAGATGTGCCGGGGCGCCAGAACCCAGGTGATACCTGCAAACATAGTGGCACCTGCCACCATGGCCAGGTTAATGATTGATAAGGCTCTATAGTGAGCTTCTATAGGTGCTGGTGCGATCTGATTGTCCATAGGTGAAAGATAGGTATATGTACTCAATCTATCAAGTGCGTGCTCATTTACATCCTGTCTTTCTATTTCCTATGTTTGGATCCACTATTACCCTGCATAGCTGTTTAGACCGAAACACGATACATGAAACCACACACCATAGACAAGACGACACTGAAATTTCTCAAGGACCTGGCGAAGAACAACAACAGGCCGTGGTTTGAGGCGCACAGGAGCGACTATGAAAAAGCACATCAGAATATGATAGCTTTTGCCGAGCAGGTGCTGACAGAGATGGCCCGGCATGATGAGATAGAGAAGAAGTCTGCGAAGGGCAGCCTGCACCGCATCTACCGTGATGTACGCTTCAGCAAGGATAAGACGCCATACAGTCCACGCTTCTCTATGGGCATGCAGCGCGCTACCAGGCTCCGCCGCGGTGGGTACTATGTACACATAGAGCCGGGTAATAGCTTTATAGGCTGCGGTTTCTTTGGCCCCGAGCCTAAGGACCTGCTGCGTATCCGCCAGGATATAGACCTGGGCTACGATACCTGGCGCCGCCTGCTGAAAGCCAAAGCGCTGAAAGATACCTTTGGCGAGATGCAGGGAGAGCAACTGGTGAATGCGCCAAAGGGCTATGAGCGCGACCACCCGGCGGCTGACCTGCTGCGGTACAAGCAGTATCTCTTCCGTCATGACTATACAGACGCAGAGATGCTCGCAGACGACTTTGCAAAGAAGGTAAGCGGCCACTTCAAGCTCCTGCGCCCGTGGCTGGACCATATGAGTGAGATACTGACCACAGATGTGAATGGCGAGCTGATCGTGTAGCTACCAGATGAGTAGTGGTCTCTTGGCACGCTATTGGCTCTGGTAGGGCAAGGGGCGTAGCCGCGATAGTCACACCTACGGATATGTCTGCTTTTTCACCAAACCTCTCTATCATGTCACAAAAAATACTCGCCGCATTTTTCACACTGTTCAGCTTTACTGCTATGGCCTCCGGCCTGCGCGTATCATCGCTGGGCGCTTCTTTCCTCGTCATGGCCGCCGTGCAGCAGGAGCAGAGAGCCACTATTTTCCCCAATCCCGCCAAAGACAGGATCTATGTGAAGGGCGCGACAGCAGCACGCATAGAGCTGATCAATATGATAGGCGAGCCGGTGCTGGATGAGCCGCTCACAGCATCAGGGCTGGTACTGCTCACAGATATACAGCCCGGCATGTACATAGTGCACATATATGATGCAGATGGCACCGTGATACTCTCTACGCGCCTCACACGTCAGTAGCCGTGGGGAAAAAAAGGGATTGGCACGGATTTGCTACTACCGGGATATGTAAAACGATTCATTCACTCTAAAAGAAAACAATATGCTAAGGTGGTCATTCATATTCCTCATCATCGCTATCGTGGCCGGTATATTTGGCTTCACAGGCGCAGAGGCAGCAGCGGCATCTATTGCCAAGATACTTTTCTTCATCTTCATAGCCGTATGGGTAGTGATGCTGGTACTCGGTGTCACCATCTTCAAGAAAGCTTAACGAGCTGAAGAAAAACCGGACCGAGTGAAAACGAAATAAGGGACCGAATGAAAACAGCATTTGGCCCTCATGAGAATGCAACAGCCCCGCACGTCGGGGCTATTTTTTTTGGAGTACTGTAGCGGGCTACGAAAATGCGTAAATGATACCCAGCAGCACGATCACGATCAGCCCAGCCAGATAGAGCAGGAGCTGCTTGCCATGTTCAGGTTCTCTTAATACCATTTTGATCTTTGGTTTACACAAAGTTAAAAAGCACCAAGAAAAATTAACATAAAGAAAGTCATATCAAAATCCGTACAATAGCTATTGTGTTGATTTTGAGGTGCTTGTTATTTGAAAGGGGAAATGCTTTCCCGTATATGGAAATATTGTCTAGACAAATCAGCGGAATGCCTAGGCGAAAAATTAACATAAAAATCACCCTACCGCACTACCACAAACCGCAGCGGACGTGACCCATCTACAGAGATGGTATACACACCCTCTGCCACATCAGGCAGGTGAATGGGCTGTGTATCAGCGGTGATGCTGCCTTGCAGGACCTCCTTGCCCAGTACGTCATACACTCTATAGCTGAGCCCATAGCTGCGCTCCGTCACGAGAGTAAAGGTACCTGTGTTTGGATCAGGGTAGATGTGGATCGAGTTTTTAGCCGGGATGTCATTGATGCCTTCGCAAATTCGGTAATCCAGATAGCCGGTATCTCTGCCAGTGCATCCCATACCATCAGTGTATGTGTACACTATTGTATCGATGTGACGGATAAGATTTGTGTGCATTGTATCATTGATGATACCAACTCCGGAATAATGTCCACCTTCGGGAGTGCCACCTTTCATTGTAAATATCATTGTGGGATTAAAACATATTACTGCGCTATGACCTGTACTGATATCTACGCCGTTATCCCTTAGCAGACTGTCAAAGGTAAAATGCACTACCGGCAGCGGCCTCACAGTGAGTATCAACTGCACGAAGCTATCACAGCCGTACGCATTGTGGAAGATATAGATCGCGCTGTCCGATGTAGTGAGGGTATCATGCAGATAGATGTATTGCTCACCGGCGCAGATCGTGTCGTTTATCAGCAGGTAGCCATTGGGACGTATAGATAGCGCCAGGCTGATGATACTATCACAGCCACCGGCTGATGTCAGTGTATCCAGATAGCTGCCTGCTGCCGTGAGCTGATGCCCGCCAAAAGCGTAGCTGCTACCTGCACAGATCGTATCATGCAGCGTGGTATGCGCGGCAGGCAGTACCGTGAGCCAGATGTGATAGGTCGTGTCACAGCCGGTAGCATTCTGCATCAGGTTGTAGTAGAAGCCCGTTGTGGTCATGGTCATGCCACCATAGACAAATGTATCTCCCTGGCAGATCGTGGTAGAATCATAGATGTCCCCATCCACGCACGTAGCCAGCTGCACCGTAGTGGTAGCGGTATTGGTCACTACAGCAGGATTGAGGTCAAAGTAGATGTAGGCTGTGTTATTGATCGCAGTGCCATTCGGCAGACCAGCATTAGCCCTGACGCGGTACTGTATCCAGCCCTCGCTCAGCGGTGGATTGGTAGCGCTGTCCACCAGATTGATATGCGGGAAGGTAAAGGTCATCGCACCGCCCTCCAGTTGTACTACCGCATGATGACTGGAGGCGAGGTACTGGAAGGATGCTGCATCTACATACTGGCTCAGTGTATCTTTCAGCACTACGAGATAGGCTGTGTCATTTCCCGTGTTTTGGAAGTGGACGGTGTAGGTGAGCCAGTCTGCCTCACCAGGAGCCAGCCTATCCGGTGATACATCCTTGTTGTTAGGGTCAAGAGAATTGCTGACGCTGAAGCAATGGGTCAATGTATCATCCGCCCTGACAGGGTCTGCCGGTGTAGATGATACGATAGTGGTCAGGCATATTTGTGATCCGATCACTGCATGCGAGTCTATGCTTAGTACTATATCGAGACTATGCTCTGTCAGTGTATTGAGGTCTGCCAGGGCATAGGTAGCCGTCTGTCCGGACACAGAGGTCGGGGTCAGCGCTCCTGGCCCGGGGCCGTAGTAGCTTGCCCCGTTGGTCCAGGTAGTGGTCACGGTGCCAGGTGTCACAGAGCTGCAGTTTATATTGTGGTAGAGTGAGAGGTTGGTCGCATAGATCTCGATATACGGCCTGCTACCAGGGCGCACGAGCGGACCTGCTATGGAGGTGACACCATAGTCAGATCCTGATAGTGATACCCCGCATTGCATGCCAAAGTTTTCATACTTCTTCACCGAGTCTATCGCTGAGATAGCCACCCCACGTACGCCGATCTGCGGGCAGGCTACTACCAGACCCAGTGCTGTAGTATCTACATCTACCGTATAGCTGCCATAGCCCGGCGTCTTGAATGAATAACCTCCGGAGCTGAAGGTGTAAAACTGTTGTATCACATTGCCTCCTTGCTTCAGTTGCACTTTGATGTTGGTCACCGGTGTGCCCTGATTGAGGCTGTCAGCGGTACAGTTAGCAGATATATCCTGGTGGATATTGCCGGCTACATTGTAGTAAAACTCGCAGCCTGAGGCTGCATCGCATACAGGCAGGGTACCAGGATTGATATCATACTGCTGCGCAGAAAACCGCGAAGGTACGCATTGCACACTGGTACCTACAAATTTGAAGGTGGTAAATAGCGTCTGTGTGATCCGTGGCAGGCATGAGATAGAATGGTTGTAGGTGAAGGTTAGCGTAGATAGTAATGGTGGTATATTGCCGATAGCGGCTATATCGTTATCATCACAGCTTAGCATGCCGAGGCGGGCGGGCAGCGGCGGCAGGACAGTCAGCCGGTTTATAGAGCAGTTGAGCGTCTGCAGGGAGTCCGGCAGATGGGCTGGCAGGGCAGTTATTTGGTTAGAGCTGCATGCCAGAGCCGTCATAGCATCAGGCAGTACGGGTATGGAGGTGAGCTGGTTCATGCTGCAGTCCAGGTCCCGTAGAGATGCGGGTAGTGAGGGAAGGCTGGTCAGTTGGTTTTGGCTGCATTGCAGGGTAGCCAGGACCGGGGGTAGCGCAGGGAGGGAGGTGAGGCTATTGAGTCCACAATATATCTCGGTGATAGAGGACGGCAGCGCAGGCAGGCTGGTGAGCTGTGCATTCTGGCACCAGAGCAATTGCAAGCCGGATGGCAGGGTGGGTAGCCCGCCATATAGCGGATTGCCATCGCAATACAGGTGCTGCAATCCATTGGGCAGCGTGGGCAGTGAGGTCAGGTTATTATCCTGGCAGCTAAAGGATATCAAAGTGCCGGGCAATGGCGGCAGCGAGTACGCACCGATATTCTCGCACTGCAGGTCGCTCAGGCTGTAGGGCCAGTCTATGATAGACTGCGCCAGCAGCGGATTGTTAGAAATATCGAGTACCATTAGGCTATAGGGTAGCGGATATGGCAGGGTCTGCACATGCGCATCACGACAGGTAAAGGTGATCAGATCGGGTGGCAGGTTATTGATGAAAGGGATGCTGTCATAATTACAGTACAGGGAGGTCATACCTGTCAGGTACTGGAGCCCCTCCAGATTGGTGATATTCGTATGGCTGATGTCTATGGTGATATAGCTCTGTGTCAGCGGGTCAGAGGCGTCGAGCTGCCAGCCAGCAGCATTGCTGCCAGTCATGATAGAGCTAAATCCATTATTGTATAGCCAGGTGCCCAGATTAGTATCCGGTATTGCTACATACTGTGCCTGCAGCCCACCAAAAGCAACACAAAAACAAACCAGAAGAAGAACGCGACGGAGAGTAGAAACTGTTTTCATTAGAAGGTCTTTCCCCAAAGCTAATACTTTGCAGGAAAACCCACCTGTGAATTTTGTAAGACCCCGCCACCTGCTACCAGACACCCGCCACCGGGCTAGCGTCCAAATATCTCCCTGCTCAGTCTCGCATCATGGCCGTAGATGTCATGGCGGAAGTTGACCAGCCCGTCCTGGTCTACCCACGCGGTAAAGTAGACGATGTATACCGGCACGGACGGGCGCACGGGTACTTTCTTCTCTATATGGCTATACATCATGGCGTGGATCGTATCCGGCGGCAGCTTCACCGAGTCTGCGCGAAAGAGGTAGTCTGCCAGTCGCTCCGGCTCTGCCAGGCGGATGCAGCCATGACTGAAGGCGCGGCTATTTTCACTAAAGAAGCTCTTGGCCGGGGTGTCATGCAGGAAGATGTCAAAGCTATTGGGAAAGAAGAAAGCCACGAGGCCCAGCGCGCAGTCATCTCCGGGCTTTTGCCGTATCACAAAGGGCACACTCTTGTCATACCTGCTCCAGTTGATACGGTCTGCATCCAGCACCTCACCATCGCGCACTGCCTCCATGTGCATGCGCTCCAGGTAGCCCGGGTCGCGCTTCAGCTTGGGCAGTAGCTCCTTGCGTATGATGCTCTGCGGCACATTCCAGTAGGGGCTAAACTCTACCACACTCAGCCTCCCGGTGAAGATGCTCGTAGCCGTGGCCGCATTGCCTACCACTACGTCCATGCTCCACGCCACCCGGTGCTCCTCGTATACATGCAGGCGGTACTCCGGTATATTGACCAGGATATAGTGGGCGGGGGTAGAGTCAGGCAGCCAGCGCAGGCGCTCCATATTCAGCATGATCTGGCGCAGGCGCAGGGAGACGGGCTGGTCTAGCTCGGCCAGTGTCAGGCTGTCTACCCGGCCCGTAGGGCGCAGGCCCATACGCTCCTGATAGCGGCGCACGGCAGCAGCCAGCGTATCGGTATAGGTGGGGCTACGCTCGGGTATCATGTAGTCTCCGGTCATAGCCAGGTGGTCCTTGAGCATCACGGTAGCGCCGCTGGTGTCGCCTGCTTTCATAGGCAGTTTGGTCACAGGGGGTATGATGGGCCAGCCGCCTTTTTTCTCTATGGCGCGGTACTGCACCAGGGCTTTCTTCAGCGCCTTGTAGTAGTCATTGACCGGCTCGTACTCGGCATACTGAGAGGGCGAGGAGACGAGGCTATCCAGCAGGCGCCTGTAGTCCTTCTTCATGCGCGGTATGTACCACTCCAGGTCCTTCAGGTCTATGCGCGTACCGCCGTAGGCTTTCTCCGCATAGCGGAAAAAAGTGATCGTCAGCTTGAGGTCCAGCAGGGCTTTTTTCTCCGTGGGGCCTATGAATAGCATGTCACCTATCTCGGCCTCTGCCAGCCCTTTGGTCAGCGTACTATCGCCAAAGTCTGACTCATAGGCGCGCAGCGTGGTGAGAAAGTCATAAGCGCTGATAGACAGGCCGCCGTCTGTGAGCCATGCCGCCTGGTAGTTTCGCCGTTGGTAGAAGTCATTGACATCTTCGGCGAAATCGCGCAGGGAGGTATCGCGCTCCAGCTCGCGGGTGATCAGCTCACTATCCAGCACGCAGTCGGTGTACCGCTGGTCGGTATAGAGTGACTGGTTTTGCATGCGTAGCTTGCGGCGGTTCTTGCAGCCTTTGCAGCCGGCTATCATGGTCACGATAAATAGGAGTGCGAGCGAGAGGACGAGACTACGTCTGATCATGCAGGTGGATGGTGATTTGTGTAAAGATAGCAAATCCTGTACCGTACTTTAATGGACGATCGCCAATGGATAATGGGAAGCACCTACACCGCCGTCGGTGAAAATGTATGACACCGCGTCCTTTGAGTAGTAAAGACTTTCATTTATGACAAAGGCATGACGCGGCATCCGCCTTTGCCATTATCTTTGCAGTACCTAAACAAACTGACCACATGAAACGACTTCTTCCCTTCCTCGCTTTACTGCTTTATACACTCCCCTCTATGGCCCAGTCTCATGAGTGGGACCAGTGGCGCTTCATAGATACCTGCGCCATGTCTTTCACCGCAGGTGCTCCCGTG